>JANOIQ010000634.1:0-5944 GCA_031407835.1 Chitinophagaceae bacterium | reverse complement strand
TTGCAAAAGGGATATTGTGCTGGGAAAAAATATTCCTGGTTATTGATATTGGTTCGCTATTATATTTTCACTGCATCATACTATGATGAGATCATTAAATGACTGTTCACTAAACAAACTCAATCAAAATATTTCTTAACTTCCTGTAACTATGCCACGTTGGATGAAACGCTCCTTTATGATTCTCGGTATTATTTTACTGCTCTGGCTTGTAGTGGCACAAAGCTGCATGAAGATGCGCATCAGTGATAAAAAAGCCAAACTGGAATTTACTGAAGCAGGTATTGAATTACAAACAACTGTAAAAAAGAGTAATGGCTTCCCGTTGCACTATGCACAAACCGGGAATGACAGTTTGCCCACTTTATTATTTGTACATGGAACCCCCGGCAGTTGGGATGCATTCAAAAATTATTTAAAAAATAAGGAACTCTTACAGCACTATCGCATTATTTCCATTGATCGCCCGGGTTTTGGCTACAGTGATTTTGGCAATGCTATGAATTTAACAGAGCAAACAAATATCATTGCCGCCTGGATGGACAGCATCAATAATAATAAACCCACTATTATCATTGGTCATAGTCTTGGCGGGCCTATGGCAATTAAGCTTGCTGCTGCTAGACCTCACTACACGAAAGCAATTGTACTTCTTGCAGGTTCGCAGGATCCAGCTGCAGAAAAACCGGAGAAGTGGCGACCTGTTTTATTTAAAACTCCCTTGAATTATTTAATACCGGGCGCTTTGCGGCCAAGCAACGAAGAGTTGTGGTATTTAAAAAAAGATTTAAAAGAGATGATACCAGATTTTGAAAAAATCACTTGCCCTGTTTATATTTTACATGGCAAAAAAGATATGCTGGTGCCCTACAGCAATGTTGCCTATACAGAAAAAATGCTCACCAAAACAGATTCGGTTTTTGTTACAACTTTTGAAAAAGAAAATCACTTCATTGTATGGACAAGAGAAAAGGAAATAGTTGAGTTGCTGATGAAGCTGAAATGAGCACAGGAGCGGAACGCTGCAAGCGGTCTGAACCATAGCATAGCTAAGGCTACCCATGATCATACTTTTCATTGTTCAGGTCGCATAAAGCGCCCCGACCATTATTACTTTTCCAACAACACTTTATACAACGCATCCTGTATCTTTCCTCTTACATTCATCGTCAGTAATTTTGTATTGGTACCACCATCAGGATGTACACGGTTACTTAAGAAAATGTACACGATTTTATTTTCGGGATCGGCCCATACACCTGTACCTGTATAACCGGTATGTCCGAATGTTGCAGGCGATACACTCACTGCAGGGTAAGGATCTTTCCTTGTAAGATTATCTTTCTCCGGTTTATCAAAACCCAATCCTCTTCTGCTGTTGGGGCTTCCGTAAGAAATAAACAGCTGCACTGTTTCAGGTTTAAAGAATGTTTTATTACCAATCGATCCGCCGTTATTCAGCATCTGCAGCAATACAGCTAACTCATAAGCGGTACTGAACAATCCTGCATGTCCGGCAATGCCGCCAAACATCGCTGCACCGGGATCATGCACATCACCTCTTAATAACTGACGGCGAAACATAGCCTCTCTTTCTGTTGGCACAATACGGTTGATGGGCAAATGCTGCAACGGCAAAAAACCAGTTGATTGAAAATGCAATGGTTCATAAAATGTTTTGCGTATATACTGGTCAAGTGTCATTCCTGTAATCTGTTCAACGATTCTTCCTAAGAAAATAAAATCATTATCGCTGTACACATATTTTCCAAAAGGTCCGAGATCACTTTGCAGAATACGCTGCTTCATGGTATCAACCCAATCCTTCCGCATATAAAAATTATCAGCAACACGAACATCATAGTCCTCGGCTGGCCCATTAGTATATAAATTTTTAAAAGGAACGCCGCTCACTGTATCCATTGTTTCCCTGAAAAAAGGAATGTACGATTTCAACCCTGCCTGGTGCAGCAGTATATCATGAATCACCAGGTCTTGTTTGTTGGTTCCGTTTACCCATGGAAGATAATAACCGAGCCTTTGTTGCAAATCAATCTTTCCTTCTTCGTACAGCTTCATTACAGAAAGCGTAGTTGCACAAATTTTTGTAACAGAAGCCATATCAAATACTGATTCCAAAGTCATTGGCTCAACCAGTTCATAAGTATAATATCCGTATGCTTTTTCAAAAACAATTTTACCATCTTTCACCGCAAGTACTACACAACCCGGTGCTGCTTTTTTCTCAATAGCATCTGCTGCAATAGAATCAACTGTTGCAAATTTTGTTTCATCTATTTTTTCAACAGGTAAAATGGCAGCTTTCACTTCAGCATATTCAAGTCCTGTTCCGTATGTCAATTCATCACAAACTGTAACAGGCAATTTACCCATTGGCATTAGCTTACCGGTAAGAATATCAAACGCTGCTACCTGTGTTATACTGTCATCTTCATAACAAACCATACTGTTCTTAGCGGAACAGAAATTTTTCATGGCATAAGGATTACCAAACGCAAGCAAAACTGATTTCGGCAACTCAAGCAGGTCATTTACCAGTTTTACAGAAGAAACACTCATACCAAAATTATTCTGTGGCCGGCGACTGTAAGCATGCATTCCAACAATCACCTGCTGGTAATTCTGTTTGAGCAGTTCCACCAATGATAAAATAGTACCTGCATCTTTTTTATACGAAAAGAAAAACACATCTGCTTTCAGTTCTTCCCGCATCTTTTTGATCATTACATTATCTGCCGTTACCCCAATCGCCACATAAGCGATCTTACGTTGTTCATTGGTTGCTTTGTTCATGAACGACATGGTTGCTGCGGATAATGGCAACACATTTTTTTCATTCTTCAGTAACGTAATGGACTTATCAGCAATCAACCGTTTCAGGTTCTCTGTATTTGCATTAAGATCATTCACCAGGTTGTTTGTATCAATTGCTTTCAATTCACCCAGACCATATAAATATTTTGCCATCAATACACGCTCCAATCTGCTGTTGATATCAGACCAGTGAAGCTTTTTCTTTTTGATGGCATATTTAATTTTCTTAATGGCAGCAGGAACATTATCGGGCAGGCACAGTAAATCATTCCCGGCAATTAATGATTGGACACTTGCTTCCCCACCGGGAAAAAACTTTTTTACTCCCTGCATTTCCAAAGCATCGGTAAATGTTAATCCTTTGTACTGAAGTTCATCACGCAACAGTTTTGTTACATTATTATAAGAAAGTGAAGTGGCAACATTTTTTGTATTATCAATTGCAGGAATATACAAGTGGGCAATCATCACACTGCCTACCCCGTTATGAAAGAGTTCACGGAAGGGATATAATTCCAGTGAATCTAATTGCGGTCTTGTTTTATTGATCACTGGCAGATCAAGGTGGCTATCTGTATCTGTATCACCATGACCGGGAAAATGTTTGGCACATGCCATCACTCCAACATCCTGCATGCCTTTCATACACTGCACTCCAAATAAAGCAACTTTATAACGGTCTTCACCAAAAGAACGGTCGTTGATTACGGGGTTGTTTGGGTTATTGTTGACATCAACAACAGGAGCAAAGTTCACCTGTATACCCATGCGTTTGCATTGTTCACCAATCAGCTTTCCGTATTGATAAGCTAATGCAGCATCCTGCACAGCACCCAGCATTAACTGACGTGGAAGAGAAATTACACTGTCTAACCGCATACCCAAACCCCACTCGCCATCAATCGTAATCAACAAAGGTGTTTGTGCAATATTTTGATAATAGTTTGTGAGATTAGCCTGTCGAACCGGACCTCCCTGAAAAAAACAAAGTCCGCCAACATTGTACTTTTTAATTTGATCGGCTACCTGTTTAACATGAGCTGCCCCTAAATTACTGTGTGCCCGGATGATCATGAGCTGTGCAATCTTCTGATCGTTCGAAAGAGTTTGCATCACACTGTCGGCCCAGCGTTTGGCCAGCTCCTGTTTGGTTTGTGAAAAAGCGAAATAACCGGAAAGCAATAAAGCAGCGGATAAAAGTAATTTTTTCATTCTTATTTTCTTCATTACGAATCAGCTAAAGATAGCGAATTATCCTGCGCAGGTTGGTTGAAGAGACGTATTTTTGCCGCTTCAAAAGGAGGAAGTGTAAGTGCCGGATATCATTCAATTATTGCCCGATCATATTGCTAACCAGATTGCTGCTGGCGAAGTAATTCAACGACCCGCCAGTGCGGTTAAAGAATTACTGGAAAATGCTGTGGATGCAGGTGCAACCGAAATTCAACTCATCATTAATGACGCAGGAAAACAACTGATCCAGGTGATTGATAATGGTGCAGGTATGAGTGAAACGGATGCTCGTATGGCTTTTGAACGCCACGCTACTTCCAAGATCAGGGAAATTGATGATCTGTTCCGTATTAAAACCATGGGCTTTCGTGGTGAAGCACTTGCATCCATTGCAGCAGTTGCCCAGGTAGAGATCAAAACAAAAAAAGCAACAGATACAACAGGAACCTTTATTGAAATTGAAAACAGTATTGTAATAAAACAGGAACCTGTTGCCACCGTTAATGGCACCAGCATTGCCATGAAGAATTTATTCTTCAACGTTCCCGCACGCAGAAATTTTTTGAAAAGTAATGCTGCTGAGATGCGGCATATTGTAGATGAATTTATCCGTGTAAGCATGGCTTACCCGGAAATTTTCTTTTCACTCTCTGCAAACGGACAGGAATTATTTCATTTAGAAAAAGGGACACTCAAGCAACGCATTGTTCAACTGCTCGGCAATCAATACAATGCAAAATTAGTTTCAGTTGAAGAGCAAACTGATTACATGAACATCTTTGGTTTCATTGGCAAACCTGAAACGGCTAAGAAAACAAGAGGTGATCAGTACTTTTTTGTAAACAAACGTTTTATTAAAAGTGCTTATCTCAATCATGCAGTAGCAGGTGCTTTCCAGGAAATGATTGCAACTGATAGTTTTCCAACTTATGTTTTGTTCATTGATCTTGATCCCGGACAGATTGATATCAATGTGCATCCTACCAAACAGGAAATAAAATTTGAAGATGAAAAGATCATCTATGCGTTTGTACAATCGGCAGTAAAACATGCACTGGCACAATTCAGCATAACACCTACATTGGACTTTGATCTTGATCCAACAATCCAGGGTTTAGATGCAGTAAGTAAACCTTTTACTGATCAACAAAAGTCACAAGCATCCTCATCCTCTTTATATCAAACCTTTACACAAAAGCATGCGGCACATAAAATTGATCCGCAGCAGAAAAGTGATTTGAAGCATTGGAGGGAAAGAGCCGATAGTCCTGAGTCGGCAGTCGTGAATCAGCAGTATGAAAACCAGGGAACTCAATCATCTTTTGCTGGCAATCAAAGTCCAATCATTCCTGAACAGGACTTTACACAGTTGCACAATACCTACATCCTTGCATCAACCAATAAAGGCATGATGCTTATTCATCAGCAGAATGCACATGAGCGTGTTTTGTATGAACGATATTCAACTGCTGTTGATGGTAAAGCGGTTGCTACACAAACAAGTTTATTTCCTTCAACATTACAACTCTCTCCACAGGACTCCATTCTATTGCACGATCTGCTTACAGACTTACATCAGCTCGGTTATCATATTGAACCTTTTGGAAAAGATACATTTGTGATACAGGGAACACCGGCTGATATAGAACAGGGCAATGAAAGCATGGCCATTGAATTATTGCTGGAACAGTTTAAACATTATACCAGCGAACTGAAATTTTCCAAAAGGGAAAAACTCATCCGTTCACTGGCACGTCAGCACAGTATTAAACCCGGCCGCTCTCTTTCACAAAAAGAAATGAAACAGCTGGTGGAAGATTTATTTAACTGTTCAACTCCTAATGCAACTTCCAATGGTGTTCCGGTTTATATGGAA
>JANOIQ010000557.1:0-3544 GCA_031407835.1 Chitinophagaceae bacterium | reverse complement strand
TTTCCATTCAGTTAATTGAACTGTCAGGTAAACCTTTTTACCAGATCAGGTGCATCAGTGCCATTCATAACGATGCAAATCATGAGCATGATATGCAGACAATGAATCATCTTGCCAATGCTGAAACAGGTCAGCTTCGTGGTGCATTAAGCAGGGAGGAAGCTATTGAGATAGCCAAAGCCCGTTTTAATGGTAAATCTGAGCTGAAAACAGTTGAATATTTAACTAATGCTGATGGGCATCATGAATACAGGGGAAACCCATTGCCTGCTTATGCTGTAACTTTTGAACATCCTTCCCGAACAACAGTATATGTAGCAAGTGAATTAGGAACGGTAGAAAAATTCAGGAATAACAAATGGAGAATATTTGATTTTCTCTGGATGATGCACACAATGGATTATAAAGGGAGAGATAATTTTGGCAATATACTTCTTCGTTTCTTTTCCATTTTTGGTTTGGTGACTGTATTCAGTGGGTTTTTATTGTTTTTTGTAAGCGCCAGGTGGGGTAGAAAGAAAAATGCTGTTGTACGTCAATAGAGATTGGCAGTTCTATCAGCCAGAAACAAATAATGCCATTTGTTTTAGCCCCAAAGCAATGGGAACTCTTTTTTATCTGTATATAGCTTTCGCTTTTGCGGAGGCTTTTTAATTTACCCTCCAGCCGGTATTGGCACTTGCCGGAATAAGTTGTAACTCGCAGTAAAATAGTTTCACATGAATAAGATTATCCTCCCTCTCGTTTTCTTTACCCTAGGCATCAGTACTGCCAATTTTGCGCAAAAGAAAAAACCGGCAGCAGTATCTGCAATAATGGGCGACGCCGGCGATAAAGAATCAAAAAACAACAGTGGTGGAGGCAACAAAGAACTCAGTATCATTTCGGCTGAGAAAGTAATGGAAATGAAAATACCGGAAGGTGGCGCCAATGGTGCAGCAATCGTGTATCACCCAAAAGAAAAATTATATTATGCAGCACAGGCTGGTAATAAAATATTTCCGCTGGTGATTTTTGATAAGGATGGAGATATATTGTCAGCAGAAGACCAGGCAACCCTGATTGATATAAGAGGGTTATGGTATAATCCAAAAACCAAAAAGATTGGCGGTAACGGGTATGATGTAAATGGATGGTTTACTTATAAGCTTAACAAAAAAGGATTACCCGAAACCATAGAGGTTTTTAAAGAAGGACTTTACCAGCCTGACAAAAGCAGTGCAGGTGTGCTGAACACAGAAAATAATGAAGTGCTGTTCCTCGATGGATTAAATATTACCTGTTACAATACGGATGGAACTGATAAACGAAAAACAATTCAGCTTCATATTGGCTCGATGAATTCAAAAGACGGACTACAGACAACTGCTACAGATTTTAAAAGCAATTACAATACAACTTCCATTATTTACACAGGAACAAAAGGAGCAGAAATCGGGTTACTGAATGTTATCAAAAAACAGGTTGAACTCTACGATATTAAAACAGGGTATATGAGCCAGATTGTTAAACTGCCGGTTGACTTTGAGATGGAAACTTATTTCAATTTTACGTTCTGTAATGATATTTACTGGGTGTTTAATAAACAAAGCCGCAAATGGATGGGGTATAAGTAAGAGGCAGGGCTAAGAGTTCGAAAGAGGGGAAAGAGATAAAGGAGGAAGAAGTAAAAGGGAAGAAGCAATTGACAAGAGACAACTGCAATCATTAAATTCAACAATATGGAATCAGGGCTGAAGCCCGGATTTGAATTCTTTTATAACCCCCTGCTTAAGCAGGGGGTTATAAAAGAATTCAAATCCGGGCTTCAGCCCTGATTCCATATTGTTGAATTTAATGATTGCAGTTGTCTCTTGTCAATTGCTTCTTCCCTTTTACTTCTTCCTCCTTTATCTCTTTCCCCTCTTTCGAACTCTTAGCCCTGCCTCTTACTTATACCCCATCCATTTGCGGCTTTGTTTATTAAACACCCAGTAAATATCATTACAGAACGTAAAATTGAAATAAGTTTCCATCTCAAAGTCAACCGGCAGTTTAACAATCTGGCTCATATACCCTGTTTTAATATCGTAGAGTTCAACCTGTTTTTTGATAACATTCAGTAACCCGATTTCTGCTCCTTTTGTTCCTGTGTAAATAATGGAAGTTGTATTGTAATTGCTTTTAAAATCTGTAGCAGTTGTCTGTAGTCCGTCTTTTGAATTCATCGAGCCAATATGAAGCTGAATTGTTTTTCGTTTATCAGTTCCATCCGTATTGTAACAGGTAATATTTAATCCATCGAGGAACAGCACTTCATTATTTTCTGTGTTCAGCACACCTGCACTGCTTTTGTCAGGCTGGTAAAGTCCTTCTTTAAAAACCTCTATGGTTTCGGGTAATCCTTTTTTGTTAAGCTTATAAGTAAACCATCCATTTACATCATACCCGTTACCGCCAATCTTTTTGGTTTTTGGATTATACCATAACCCTCTTATATCAATCAGGGTTGCCTGGTCTTCTGCTGACAATATATCTCCATCCTTATCAAAAATCACCAGCGGAAATATTTTATTACCAGCCTGTGCTGCATAATATAATTTTTCTTTTGGGTGATACACGATTGCTGCACCATTGGCGCCACCTTCCGGTATTTTCATTTCCATTACTTTCTCAGCCGAAATGATACTGAGTTCTTTGTTGCCTCCACCACTGTTGTTTTTTGATTCTTTATCGCCGGCGTCGCCCATTATTGCAGATACTGCTGCCGGTTTTTTCTTTTGCGCAAAATTGGCAGTACTGATGCCTAGGGTAAAGAAAACGAGAGGGAGGATAATCTTATTCATGTGAAACTATTTTACTGCGAGTTACAACTTATTCCGGCAAGTGCCAATACCGGCTGGAGGGTAAATTAAAAAGCCTCCGCAAAAGCGAAAGCTATATACAGATAAAAAAGAGTTCCCATTGCTTTGGGGCTAAAACAAATGGCATTATTTGTTTCTGGCTGATAGAACTGCCAATCTCTATTGACGTACAACAGCATTTTTCTTTCTACCCCACCTGGCGCTTACAAAAAACAATAAAAACCCACTGAATACAGTCACCAAACCAAAAATGGAAAAGAAACGAAGAAGTATATTGCCAAAATTATCTCTCCCTTTATAATCCATTGTGTGCATCATCCAGAGAAAATCAAATATTCTCCATTTGTTATTCCTGAATTTTTCTACCGTTCCTAATTCACTTGCTACATATACTGTTGTTCGGGAAGGATGTTCAAAAGTTACAGCATAAGCAGGCAATGGGTTTCCCCTGTATTCATGATGCCCATCAGCATTAGTTAAATATTCAACTGTTTTCAGCTCAGATTTACCATTAAAACGGGCTTTGGCTATCTCAATAGCTTCCTCCCTGCTTAATGCACCACGAAGCTGACCTGTTTCAGCATTGGCAAGATGATTCATTGTCTGCATATCATGCTCATGATTTGCATCGTTATGAATGGCACTGATGCACCTGATCTGGTAAAAAGGTTTACCTGACAGTTCAATTAACTGAATGGAAA
>JANOIQ010000586.1:0-1931 GCA_031407835.1 Chitinophagaceae bacterium | reverse complement strand
CACATGGAATTACCGTAAGTAAAAGTGTGCGACGCAACAGGCGATGAACAGAATTACTAAAGACGATAACAAAATGAATTTACCAAAAAGATACCTGATTACTTCTGCACTTCCTTATGCCAATGGTTTGAAACATGTGGGGCATTTAGCAGGTGCATATATTCCCGCTGATATTTATGTGCGTTACTTGCGTGGGCAGAAAAGAGATGTGGTGTTTGTATGCGGCAGTGATGAACATGGAACAGCCATTCCTATCCAGGCAAAAAAAGAAGGAACAACTCCACAGGCTATTATTGATAAGTATCACCAGGCAATGAAGGAAGATTTTGATGATCTCAACATCAGTTTTGATATTTATCACCGCACCAGTTCTCCTTTGCACCATGAAACAGCACAGGAGTTTTTTACTTACCTCAACGACCGGGGTGAATTGGAAACAAAAGAAACAGAACAATACTTTGACGAAGAAGCTAATTCATTTTTAGCTGATCGTTATATAACAGGGACCTGTCCTAATTGCGGCAGCGACAGAGCTTTTGGTGATCAATGTGAAAACTGTGGACGTACATTAAGCCCGGATGAGCTGATCAACCCCGTTAGTACACTCAGCGGGAAAAAACCTATCAAGAAAAAAACAACACATTGGTATCTGCCATTGGGTAAGCATGAAGAATTTCTACGTGAATGGATTTTGAAAGAACATAAAGATGATTGGCGTGCAACTGTAGTTGGCCAGTGTAAAAGCTGGATTGAAGGGGGTTTACAATCGAGAGCTGTAACGAGAGATTTAGAGTGGGGTATTAAAGTTCCGGCCTCCCTAAATCCCTCCAAAGGAGGGACTTTAGACGCTGATAATTTTAATAACTCTTATGACTATTTAACTGCCGATCCCGTAACTTATGGTCTTCTCAAAGAGTTTGTAAAAGAGCACAGAAGCAACCCAACAGATGCGGAAATTGCATTATGGGAATTGTTGCGTGGTAAACAATTGGATGGTTATCAATTCAGAAGGCAGCATATTATTGGAAATTACATTGCAGATTTTGTTTGTTTGCCTGCCAAATTGATTCTTGAAATTGATGGATTGATGCATCAAACTCCTGAAAATATAATAACCGACGGAGAGAGAACAGCTGAATTAAATAAATACGGATTTGAAGTAATACGATTTAAAAATACAGAAGTTATTAACGAAAGAACGAAGGTGGCCGATAAGATTCTTGCTGCTGTAAATAAAAGGAAAGATGAAACCGCAGTGGCTGAAATCCCCCTTTTGGGGGGTGAGGGGGCCGGTAAGGTTTTATATGTTTGGTTTGATGCACCCATTGGTTATATCAGTGCAACCAAGCAATGGGCGCTTAATAATCATAAAGAGTGGGAGCCATACTGGTATGATAAGGATACCAAGCTTGTTCATTTTATTGGCAAAGATAATATTGTATTCCATTGCATCATCTTTCCAATTATGCTGAAGCTGCATGGAAATATTTTGCCGACCAATGTTCCGGCCAATGAATTTTTGAATCTCGAAGGCGATAAGATGAGCACCAGCCGCAACTGGAAATTAGAAATGAGAGATTACATTACTGATTTTGTAAAGAAAGAAAATGGTGGTGGACAGTGTGTGGACATGCTGCGTTATTATTTAACACAGATTGCACCCGAAACAAAAGACAGTGAGTTTACCTGGAAAGGTTTTCAGGATGCAGTAAACAGTGAACTGGTAAGCATCTTCGGCAACTTCATCAACCGTACATGGGTGTTGATGCACAAATTATGCGGTGGAAAAGTTCCCAAACTCCATGAAGATATTTTAGATGATGACGACAGAAAAGTGATCAATGATATTGAAAGCTCAAAGCAGAAAGTAGAAAGTTTACTGGAAGATTATAAATTTCGTGAAGCATTGTATGAAGTAATTGATCTCAGCC
>JANOIQ010000577.1:0-1521 GCA_031407835.1 Chitinophagaceae bacterium | reverse complement strand
AAACGTTCTTTTCCCTCGCCACTTACTTCCTTTTATAAACTGAGCGGGCTCTCTGCATTGTTTCCAAAATCGAAAACATTCAGCCGTTACCATTTAAGTTTTTTAGATGAACATAAAAATCATGAAGTGGATGTGCTGGCCGGCGCTTTTATGATGATTAAAAAAGAAGTGCTGGAAAAAGTGGGAGGTTTTGATGAAGCGTTTTTCATGTATGGTGAAGATGTGGATTTGAGTTACCGTATTCAGCAGACGGCCTGCCCCGCAACCGGCGGTACATTCAAAAATTATTATTTCAGCGAACAATCCATTCTTCACTTTAAAGGTGAAAGCACCAGGAAAGGATCGGTGAATTATGTGCGGATGTTTTATATGGCCATGAGCCGTTTTGTACAGAAGCATTATTCTTCTTCCAAAGCAGGAATATTTACGGCATTGATCAATACGGCCATTTGGTTGAGGGCATTGCTGAGTGTTGTAAAACGGTTTATTCTTAAGATCGGCCTGCCCGTTTTAGATGCGCTGTTGATTATTCTTTGTTTCTGGCTGGCCAAATATATTTGGGTGAACAATGTACGGACAGACATTCTTTACAACGATCGGCTGCTTTGGGTTTCGTTTACAGGCTTCTCTATCTTATTCCTGCTGGTGAGTTATTATACCGGATTATATGAAAAGATGTTTCGCTATAAAAATCTGCGGAGATCTACCATTATTTCACTTGTAATTATCCTGGCAGCCTATTCATTATTACCCGAACGGTTTCGTTTTTCAAGGGGTATTGTTGTAAGCGGATCAATGTTCAGTTATATTATTTTAAACATCTGGCGATGGCTGTTATTGAAAACAGACGTTGTGCAAAAAGCAGCAGATGAAGATGAACACTTTACAATAGTTGCCGGTACTCAGCAGGACTTATTGACTGTAAATATTTTATTGAAGCAGGCCGGACGGCAGCATATCCAGGGTTTTGTCAGTCCTCTCAATGAAGAACGTTCACTTGGCAATTTGAATGATCTTCAAAAGCTGCTGACAAATGCTCCGCTGAAAGAATTAATTCTTTGCGAAAGCAAAGACCTTTCTTTTACGCAAATCATTTCGCTGTATGAACAAACCGGTCAGCAGGTGAAGTTGAGATTACATGCAACCGGAAGTGACAGCATCATCGGCAGTGACTCAAAAAATGAAGCCGGGCAGGTATTGAACAGCCGACAATACCAATTATCACAGTCGGTGAATCTCCGTTTAAAAAGACTGGTTGATATTATTTCATCCTTCTTTTTATTAATTCTGTTTCCAGTCCATTTTCTCTTCAATAAACATCCGCTTACTTTATTAAACCACAGTATGCAGGTATTACTTTACCGTAAAACCTGGATCGGTTATTCAGCAGCACGTCAGCATTTACCCAAACTAAAGCCATCTGTACTTGCACCTGCAGGCGTGCCACACAGCCAGATGCAACTGAATGCAGAAGGTTTATTACTGGCCGATGAATGGTATGCCAGGGAGTATGAAGTGTTA
>JANOIQ010000558.1:0-2701 GCA_031407835.1 Chitinophagaceae bacterium | reverse complement strand
AAACGTTTCTGAAAAAAGAAGACGATCCTTCTGAGTCTGGCCTTATCAAAATTCTTGAACAAAAAAATACAGTGAAAGTTGATGATGGCAAAACAGAAGCTCAGCTTAACGGCGATTCAGTAAAACTTGCATCACGACCAAGAAATATTCTGCAGACAATTATACTGGATACAGATTCTGTTACAATTGAACTGTATGATGATGGCTTACTTGATGGCGACAGTGTTTCTGTTTTCATCAACAATAGTATTCTGTTAAACAAGATTGGTTTAACCGATAAAGCATTGAAACAAACCATTCAGCTTCCTGTTTCAACAGAAGGAATTGTCCTCACCATGTTTGCAGAGAATGAAGGAAGCATTCCGCCAAATACCGGTTTGTTAATCATCCGCAGCGGTGAAGCCAAACATGAAATCCGTTTCAGCTCCGATACAAAAAAAAGTGCTGCTGTTGAACTTCGAAGAAAATAAGCTGGTTCGGCTACCTTTGCTGCATGACATCAGAAATTATCCGGCTTACACAATTTTCACATGGCGGCGGTTGCGGTTGCAAAATTGCTCCTGCTGTTTTAGAACAGATTCTTCAATCAACCCAAACAACCATCGCTGACAAAAATTTATTAGTTGGCAACAGCAGTAAAGATGATGCAGCTGTATATGATCTCGGCAATGGAACAGCTGTTGTTTCAACCACCGATTTCTTTATGCCCATTGTAGATGATGCGTTTGATTTTGGAGTCATTGCCTCAGCTAATTCTATCAGTGATATATATGCAATGGGCGGAAAACCCATCATGGCGATTGCAGTACTTGGCTGGCCCGTTAACAAACTGCCACCTGAACTTGCACAGCAGGTTTTGGATGGCGCAAGAACGATCTGCAACGAAGCTGGTGTCCCATTAGCAGGAGGCCACAGTATTGATTCGCCGGAACCTTTTTTTGGTTTGGCTGTAACAGGATTGGTAAACCTTGAACATCTGAAACAAAATAATACCGCACAGGAAGGAAATGTATTGCTGCTCACCAAATCAATTGGTGTAGGTATTTTAACAACAGCAGGTAAAAGAAGTTTGCTGAAAGAAGAACACAAAGATTTAGCTCCTGCTCAAATGAAAAAAATCAATAAGATCGGTGAAGCGCTGGGCAAACTTGATGCAGTTACTGCAATGACAGATGTTACAGGTTTTGGATTGCTTGGTCATTTAATTGAAATGACTGAGGGCAGCGGTTTATCTGCCGAATTATTTTACAATAAAATTCCTTTCCTTGAACCTGCAAAAGAATATGCTGCGCAAAGTATTATGCCCGATGCCACAAGCCGAAACTGGAACAGCTACAGCAGCAAGGTTGCTTTTGAAACAGGTGTGAATGTAATGGAAGCGTTCAAGCTCTTGCCCGATCCGCAAACCAATGGCGGACTATTGATTGCTGTGAAAGCAGAGAAACTTGCAGATGTGCTGCAGCTGTTTGCAGAACATCAATTAACTGCATACGCAGAACCAATCGGCAGACTTATACCCAAAGCAGAGAAAGTAATACAGGTTTTGAAGTAACCTGTTGTGAAAGCAGTGTGAAGTAAGTATATTAGTATTGTTCTTTCACACACTAAACCAAATCTGTTATGGATGCAAAAACAACCTCCTGGGTAAGTTACCTGTGGTGGATCGGCTGGATTATATCTCTGGTCACAAGTAATAACACAACTCCAAAACCTTCTTTAGTTGTCTTTCACCTTCGGCAATCATTTGGGTTGTTGATTATCAGCACAGCATTATGGGTGTTGAACTTTATGCTCATGTTCGGTTTCTCAGGCTGGTACTGGATCTACACCTGTTTATCGATTGCTCTTTTTGTATTGTGGATCATTGGCATCATTGCTGCCGTACAGGGCGAAGAAAAACCTGTTCCTGTATTAGGAACACTGTTTCAGCAATGGTTTCAGTTTATTAAATAATTCATGAATGAATCTGTCGTCAGACGATTACAAAAGCTTGTCGATTTTTCCGGCAAGCTTTTTATCTTTCTCCGTAACAATATCTCCTGCATCATGTGTGCTGAGCCATATTTCAACCTTGTTCCACACATTGGTCCACAACGGATGATGATTCATCTTTTCTGCTTCCATCGCCACACGGGTCATAAAAGCAAACGCTTCTGAAAAATCTTTAAACTCAAATTTCTTATAAAGCGTATTGTTTGTTTCTGTCCACATGTGAAAATAATTTGATGATGAGTATTTAAAACACCGGCCCTCGGGCTTAGTAAAAGATACGCTTTTTAGTTTGCCCCGAAGGGATTAATGATTGGTAAAAAAAGTTATGAACCGTTCCTACGGAACGAATGATCCTTATTTGTGAAATTGTTACCCGTGAAATGTGCCGATGGCACAAAAATTCTGATTATATCTTTCTGCCTCACCTGTAAGAATACCGCTTCTTGAGAGAATGCAAATTAATTTCGAACCCTTTTTTATTTTGTCGCATAGGGACACCTCATTGGTAACGCTTCTAAAGATGATCAATACGTTCCTTAAGAACGTTTGCTGCGCATTAAATCTTTGGTTTAAAAAGTGCTGGTGACTAATGAGCAATTTCTTTCTGCTAAAGTATCAGGTGCTGCTTGTTCTTAATCTTCTCGTTCGTTAATTCAACCACCAGTTGCACTCCCTGAATAGTACGGATGCCGGCAATCAATTCTTTTTC
>JANOIQ010000542.1:0-1515 GCA_031407835.1 Chitinophagaceae bacterium | reverse complement strand
TCATGTGCAGTTTGCACAAACACAGGTGCTTTTGTTGTCGCTGCAGATGTTTCAGTAACCTCAGTTACTGCACCATTCTCCTGTGCATCAGCGTTTGAGTTAAGAATTTCATTTTCAGACATAAAATTGTCCCGAATTTGTTTTTTTTATTCGGGGGTGCAAAGATAGGGCAAAACCCCTTTGAGGCAGCGGTTTTGAGGGAGAAAAACAGGTAGGAAAAGAGATTAGGCGGAGCAGCCTGAAATCCACCTGAAAAATGGGAGATTACGGCCGAATCTGAAAGCAATTATTTCCACAGACCATAGGCTTTTGCCAGCAAAGGCATCAATAGCACCGCTCCCAAACTCCACCAGGCTCCAAAAAACCACCATACAACGGTGCCAATTGTTAACAGGTAAAACGGGTATAAAAATGCGAGGAGAACAAAGTGTATACTGTCGTAATACTGATCGAATTTGAATTTCCATGCAATGCGCTGCAAAGGGAAATAGAAAATGATATGTGTAAGAACGGCTAACATTGCCGGTATGAGCAACAGCAGTTTGGGAATGGAAGCAGGTACTTTATGTTTGACTTTTGAGAGCTGCTGCAACTGCAATTCATTCTGTTTATTAATGGCGAGCATGGCTGCACCATTTTCTGTATTGCCATTTATAACTTCTTTGCCAAATGGATCACCGAAATTTACATCAATCTCTTTCGGGAACTGATCGAAAGAACTGTAACGCAACCATACGGGTAATAATTTTACATCGAGCCCATCTGCCCATGCCTGCAACAACATACGTGGTGCGCCTTTTTTTAATGGTGTTTGCAGGGTTGTTTGATGAATACACATTCCTTCTACAAAAATCATGACATGTTCGCCACGCTTTAAGATTTGCCGAACTTCTTCAAAGGTTGCATCGTTATTGGAAAGCTGGCCTTTGCCATCGCTCATACGGTAAACGGGAATCATGTTCACCGAACGGAGAATGGCTCTTGCAACAGGATGTTTGAATACGCCGCTGCGGGTGATAAAATGAACACGATGACTCATTAATCCACCAACAATGAATGCATCGAGAAAAGAGTTGGGATGATTACTTCCAAGCACCATAGGTGTTTCAACTTTCAATAGCTGCGGGTTATAAATACATATTCGTTTGGAATATAACCAGAGCGTAAAACGGGTGATTGCTTTTACAAATAAATACATCAGGTTTCGAAATCAAGTTAGGCGGCAAATTAAGGGAAATAGTTGAACAGAGGATGGGCTGTGATTGGCAGGTAGTGGCTCAGTTTGAAAGGTTGTAACCGTTTTTTTAAAATTTTCGCCTTCTGAACCCACCCCTATCGAATAGTCTTTTATTATACAACCCTGATGCCCCTCCAAGGAGGGGATTGAGAGATTGAAAATAAAATAATTTAAACTGCCATTGCCCGGATGGCTGTTACCAGCCTGTCAAGATCTTTTGTGGATGTGTACACATGCGGCGTTACTCTTACACCATGAATGTTTTCCCAATCAATGGC
>JANOIQ010000528.1:0-5408 GCA_031407835.1 Chitinophagaceae bacterium | reverse complement strand
GTAAAACCGATGAGTGAAGAGATTACTTCTAAATTGTAAATAAAATATTCCCATAATAAAAAGCAGAAGTGATCACTTCTGCTTTTTTTATTTATGATTATTTATCACTTAATCGTAACCCCAAATCCTAAAAGCCTTACAAAATCAAATTTGTAATTTGGGTTAAATGGAATTACATACCGCACGTTAAAATCCAATACATATTTCCTCTTCCTTGGCAAAACCTCAATACCAAAACCAAGGATTGCATTATTCGACCAGACATCAATTATATCTCTTTCAGGCTTTGATGTAGTATAATTTCCAGTTTGTAAACCAGCTTCCAAATGAATAAAATTATATTTGTTAAAAGGAAAGTACCTTCCGGTTACAGCGAATTGATGAAACGTTTTTGTTATGGTGCTAGCATTCCCTGGTTTATAAAATGATATAGCATATTCCCCTAAGACCTCGAATTTCGGCGAAAGATAATAACCATACCTTGGGACAGCAGTTATCATGTAATGTTTTAAACCAGTTGAAGGAACATATACAGCAAAGCCAGTAAAACTAACATAAGCCAAAACCATCCCCTTTTGTTTAAAATATGGCAATCTTATTTTTGATGAATCATTAAGTTGCTGCCCATTTGAAGTAAGAAAGAAGCCTGTAATAAATAAAAAGATGATCGTAATTGTTTTCATAATTATAAAAGCACTTTTGCTAAAAATTGAAATAAGCGCATGTTAGAGCTAACAAATGAAATATTAGTGATGAGCAAAATAGCTTTTCATTTAAAGTTAATTTGATGTTTTTAAATAGGATAGCCATCCATAAATTCGCATACAATGTAACCCCCTCTTAAAATAAACAATATTACAAAGCGGATATTTTGTGGAAAGTAACTGTTTATACTTAGCTGCTCATAGCAAAAAACAATTCATTTATCTTCGCCCAATGCAATTCAGCAACATCATTGGCCAGCAGGAAACCATAAGGCAACTACAGGAAATGGTTGACAACAACCGCCTCAGCCATGCATTGCTGTTTATTGGTAAAGAAGGAAGCGGTGCATTACCACTTGCCCTTGCTTTCAGTGGTTATGTAGTAAGCCAGAGTGAAAAAAGTAAACCTGTAACTCCAACTGTTTCTTTGTTTGGTGAAGAACCGGCAGCAACAACTTCTTCATCGCATGGAAGTGAATTGGCAGAAAAATACATTCATCCCGATATTCATTACAGCTATCCCGTTATCACAAAAAAAAGTGGTGACAAACCAATCAGCACTGACTTCATCACCGAATGGAGAGAATTCATCAAACTTTATCCTTACGGAAATGTATATGACTGGTTACAGTTTATTGGTGCAGAAAATAAACAGGGAAATATCACCGCAGCAGAATGTGCCGATATCATCCGCAAACTCAACCTCAAAAGTTTTGAGAGTGAATACAAAATCCTTATTCTTTGGATGGCTGAGTTTTTAGGAAAGGAAGGAAATAAATTATTAAAGCTGATTGAAGAACCACCGGCCAATACCTTGTTTGTGCTGGTTGCTGAAAATGAAGACATGGTGTTACCCACCATCATCAGCCGCTGCCAGACTGTTCGCATTCCTCCTGTTGAAATAACAGAAGTGGCAACTGCCTTAATGCAGCGCAGCAAATTGAATGAAGACCAGGCTAACCAGATTGCCGGTGTAAGCGAAGGCAATTACCGGGAAGCACTTCAACTTATTCAGCATGCCGAAGAAGATTGGCAGAGCTTGTTACGGGAATGGCTGAATGCCTTTTTGAAGACCGGACCCGTTGCACAGGTGAAATGGGTAGATACGATCAGTCAGTTAGGACGTGAAAAACAAAAGCAGTTCATCCGTTATTTTACACACCTGCTGGAACAAAGTATCCGCCTGCGGACCATGGGTGAAGATCGTTTGCCGCTTACCGGGGCTGAAAAGGATTTTGCCCTCCGGCTTAACAAACTTTGCGATGTAAGTCAGCAGAAAGCCATTACCGAAGAACTCGATAAGGCTTCCTATTATATAGAACGGAATGCCCACGCAAAAATGCTGTTCATGGCGCTTACCATCAAACTCTACCATATTATTGCCAATAAAACGGTGATTGAGGTTTCGTAACACTCCGTCTTCCGCCTCCGTCAGACGGAGCACCTGGTAGAAATCGGTCAGACAGGGACGTCAGACCTAATGCTGACTATTCCCAAAAAAACTCTATTTTTGATGGGTTAACCTGTGCTGTGTGGTTTGTGAAAGAGAACAGGTTGAAACAGAGAGAAAGATTTTGTGGGTGAGCTTTTGAATTAATGATCATCTTTTGTTGCGTCGCATGCAGACGCTTTAGGGTCTGCATCGAGATAGTAATCGTCTCGACTCTTGTACAGCATTGCCACTGATGGCAACGTATATTCAACATAATATCCAAGGCTGAGCTTTGATTGCTCCATAGCGAACAAAGCGTACAAGTGAGTGACACAACCGAAGCTACATAGACATTCTGCTGCCGCCACATCCCTTTCTATTTATTATTCATCTTTTAATTTCTCATTATAATGAGTTGTACAAGTTGTGGTACGGGTTCCCCAAACGGATGCAAGAGCAACGGCGGCTGCAGTACAGGTGGCTGTAACAGGCTGAATGTGCACGACTGGTTGGCCAATCTTCCTTTCAGCGATCCCAATGATTGCCGTGTAGTGGAAGTAACTTTCAATAACGGAAGCCGTAAAGAATTTTACCGGAATAATACTCTGCAAACCTTCATCAAAGGTGATATGGTAGCAGTGGAAGGTATGAGCGGATATGATATTGGTATGGTGAACATCAGCGGTGAAATGGTTCGTCTGCAAATGAAAAAGAAAGGCGTGAAGGAGGATAATGCAGAAATGAAAAAGATTATGCGCCGGGCCAATGAAATGGATATACAAAAATGGAAGGAAAGCAAAGACAGGGAAAAACAAGCCCTTGTAAGAGCAAGAGCCGCCGCCATTCAAATGCAGCTGGACATGAAACTGATTGAAGTGGAATTCCAGGCCGATGGACGCAAAGCAACCTTTTATTATACTGCCGAAGATCGTGTTGATTTCCGTGAGCTGATTAAAATATTTGCAGGTGAGTTTAAGATAAAAGTAGAAATGAAACAGATCGGTATCCGCCAGGAAGCAGCCAAGATTGGCGGTATTGGCAGTTGCGGTCGTGAACTTTGCTGCAGCACATGGCTAAGCGATTTTAAAAGTGTAACCACTACCATTGCCCGTTACCAGAACTTAAGTATTAACCAGGCAAAACTCAGCGGACAATGCGGCCGTTTGAAATGTTGTTTGAATTATGAACTGGATACTTACTTAGATGCCTTACAGAATTTCCCGAACAATGCTGATATACTTGAACTGAGCAGGGGAACTGCACAGCTCATTAAGAAAGATATTTTCAAAAACCTGATGTGGTATGTACTGCCCGACAGCAACAAACAATACCCCGTTCCCATTGAACGGGTAAAAGAAATCAGGCTGATGAACGTAAAAGGTCAGCGACCTGATGAGTTGGGTGCTGTTGAATTATCTCCCGCCAAAGCAGCAGAAGAAAAAGAAAATGCACATGTGGAACTGGTGGGACAAATCAGTTTACAAACCCTGGAGCGTGACAGCCGCAGAAGAAGGGATAAAGAACAGGGACAGCAACGGAAACAACAGGACGGCAACAGGCAGGAAGGCAACAGGCAACAAGGCAATAGACAGCAGCAGCAAAGAAGACCACAGCAAGGTGGTGGCCAGGAAAATAAACAAGGTAATCAGCAACAGAGGCCACAACAACAAAGGCCACCTCAGCAGCAAAAACCGCAACAACAGAACAAGCCACAGCAAAAGCCACCTCAGCAAAACAGGCCACCGCTTGATATAAAAAAGCAGCCGCCTAAAACCGATAGTTAATCAATTGAGAGATATTGAAACCCCGACGAGAGTTGGGGTTTTTAATTGCAGTTATATTCATTCATCATTCTTAACTATTCCTTACACTTAATTTAAAGTAGCTTTCTGTTACATCAAAACTCATTTTATGAAAGCAATTATTTTATCAGGGCTTTCATTCTTTCTGTTGCTGCAGGTTTCCTGTGCACAGCAGCAAAACAAATCAAACAAGATTGTTGGCGGCGGTTGTGATGGTTGCGAAATCATGTACACCAATATGCCCAAACACATGAATGCAGTTGATACTTCCTACGGATGGCATAACAAAGGCGAAAAGATAAAAGTGGAAGGAACTGTTTATAAACAAGACGGTAAAACACCTGCAGCCAACATCATTGTTTATTACTGGCAAACCAATGCAGAGGGATTGTATGCAAAATCTTCTGCTGAACAAACAAAACACGGAGCCATTCGTGGCTGGATGAAAACAGGTGCTGATGGAAAGTACATATTGTATACAATTAAACCTGCCTCTTATCCCAACTCAACTATACCACAGCATATTCATATCCTTATTAAAGAACCCACCATCAATGAATATTATATTGATGATATTAATTTTGAAGGCGATCCTAACTTAACAAAAGCAGAACGGGCAAGATTACCCTTGCGTTGTGGCAGTGGTATTGTATCTCTTACATCAAAAGATGGTTTGCTTTATTGCAAAAGGGATATTGTGCTGGGAAAAAATATTCCTGGTTATTGATATTGGTTCGCTATTATATTTTCACTGCATCATACTATGATGAGATCATTAAATGACTGTTCACTAAACAACCTCAATCAAAATATTTCTTAACTTCCTGCAACTATGCCACGTTGGATGAAACGCTCCTTTATGATTCTCGGTATTATTTTACTGCTCTGGCTTGTATTGGCACAAAGCTGCATGAAGATGCGCATCAGTGATAAAAAAGCCAGGCAGGAATTTACCGAAGGCGGTATTGAATTACAAACACCTGTAAAAAAGAGTAATGGCTTCCCGTTGCACTATGCAAAAACCGGGAACGATAGTTTGCCCACTTTATTATTTGTACATGGAACTCCCGGCAGTTGGGATGCATTTCAAAATTATTTACGCAATAAAGAACTCCTGCAATACTATCGCATCATTTCTGTTGATCGCCCCGGTTTTGGTTACAGTGATTTTGGAAATGCAATGAATCTTTCAGATCAAACAACCATCATTACCACATGGATGGACAGCATCAATAACAGCAAACCGTTTATTGTCATTGGTCACAGCCTCGGTGGGCCCATGGCCATTAAAATTGCAGCAGCACGACCACAATACTGCAAGGCAATTGTTGTTCTTGCCGGTTCTCAGGACCCTGCTGCAGAAAAATCAGAGAAATGGCGACCTGTTTTATTTAAAACCCCTTTAAACTTATTGATACCCGGTGCTTTAAGACCGAGTAATGAAGAGTTGTGGTATTTAAAAAAAGATTT
>JANOIQ010000515.1:0-1797 GCA_031407835.1 Chitinophagaceae bacterium | reverse complement strand
TTTCTTCCCTGGCTTTTTCAATAAAGCCGCAGGTATTTATTATAACAATATTGTGATCCCGTTTACCACTTTCGTGTACCACATCAATTTCGTTGGCTATCAACTGGCCGCTTAATACTTCACTATCCACCATATTTTTACTGCACCCCAGGGTGATAATGTTCACTTTATCTTTGTGTATTGACTTTGTCTTCATAATTTAAAGGTGGCAAAGGTAATAAGTTTGCGGTTGCCATTCTATTCCACGGGGATTATAGTAATGGAAGCGTATGTATAACTGTAAGATTTTACCAAAAAATATCAAAAATAACTATACTGCGCAAAGGTTAAAAAAGTGAGTTAGTAATTGTAAATAAATAAAGGTTACTTTTTATTCAAGCAATATTTGTATTTTTGGGAAATAATATTTTTCAGAAATGCTAAATGATAAAATACCCAAAGTTCTTTCTCTTTTAAATGAACGACAACAACGCTTGTATCTGGCAATGGAAGCCGAAGATATTGGACATGGTGGTGTACTGCTCGTATCGCAGGCTTCCGGCATTTCACGTAAGACAATTATCAAAGGGAAAAAAGAGTATCAGGAGTTAGAGAATATTGCGAAGTTGTCCGAAGTTGAAAAGCCGATTTCAGTTGAACGAATAAGGAAAGAGGGAGGAGGCCGCAAAGATCTAAAAGAACAAAATCCCCGGTTATTAAAAACGTTAGACCTTATGCTTGAGCCGGTTACCCGAGGTCATCCAGAGAGTGTACTTAAATGGACTTGCCTGAGTACAAGAAAATTGGCGGATGCCCTTAAAAAAAAGGGATTCATTGTTAGTCATACAAAAATAGGAGAACTTTTAAAAGAGTCTGGCTTTAGTTTGCAGTCTAACTCAAAACGCATAGAAGGGAATGACCACCCGGATCGCAATGAACAGTTCATGTACATTAATAATAAAACAGAAAAATATCTATTAAACGGATTCCCTGCAATATCAGTAGATACAAAGAAAAAGGAACAGATTGGTAACTATAAGAATTCTGGTAAGGCATACCATCCAAAGCAGCAGCCAAAGGAGGTCAATGTGCATGATTTTGGAACTCAGAAGGCAGCACCTTACGGAATATATGATATTGGAACTAATGAAGGATTTGTAAATGTAGGAACCTCAAGCGATACGTCTGAATTTGCCGTATATAGTATAAAGCAATGGTGGAAGAGAATGGGAAAGAAACAATATCCTGCAGCAAACAAATTATTAATTACCGCAGATGGTGGGGGAAGCAACGGATATAGAGTCAAATTGTGGAAGACCGAATTACAGCGATTGGCAGATGAAACAAAACTGGAAATTACTGTTTGTCATTTTCCTCCGGGTACAAGCAAATGGAACAAAATAGAGCATCGTCTATTTTCTCACATTACAATGAACTGGAGAGGAATTCCTTTGGAGGATTTTGAAACCATTGTTCAACTGATAGGTGCAGTAAAAACCAATGGAGGATTAAAAGTAAAATCACGATTAGATTTAAATGACTATGAAAAAGGAAAGGTGGTCTCAGATGATGAACTAAAAGATATCAGAATAAAAAAACACAAATTTCACCCAGAATGGAATTACACGATTAAGCCAAATTAGTAACCTTTATTGTTTTACAATTACTTACAGTTTTGTTGTCCCAACGAAGAAGCAGCTATGGGGATCATCGTTGTGTCACTCTCTTGTACCGCATACCATTGTGGAACTTTAATTGCGTTATATGTTCGACGCATCAAATTTCTTCGTCCGCCGCGGCGGACATAATATCGGTAGC
>JANOIQ010000497.1:0-18589 GCA_031407835.1 Chitinophagaceae bacterium | reverse complement strand
TCCATTGGAATGGTATCACCTGCTTCACATAAAAAAACATCACCCTTTACTAACTGTGAAGAAGGAACAATTTTTATTTCATTCACAAAGTTGTCGCCGATGAGAAATATTTTCTTTGCAGGAGTATCTTCCCTTGTTTTACGTAAACTGTCGGCCTGTGCTTTTCCTCTTGCTTCGGCAATCGCTTCAGCAAAATTGGCAAACAGTACAGTGATAAATAAAACACTGAAGACGGTAAGGTTGTATGCAAGTGATCCCTGGTTTGTTTCGCCTGTTGCAATCCAGATGCAAACACCCAGCATGATGAGTGTGCCGATATAGACTGTAAACATCACCGGGTTTTTCAACATTACCCCCGGTTTTAATTTTACAAAAGATTGTTTCAATGCTCCTTTTACAAGTGAGCCATCAAACAACTTCGTATTTTTATTCTTCTGTGACATGGTATAATTTTTATTGCTTGTTGTTACATTCCTAAATATTCTGCAATAGGCCCCAATACCAACGGAGGGAAATAAGACAATGCAGTAATAATAATGATAATAGCGAAAGTGAGTATTCCAAAAGTGGCTGAATCTACTTTTAAAGTGCCCGATGATTCCGGAATATATTTTTTCTTTGCCAGTAATCCTGCAATGGCAATTGGCCCGATGATTGGCAGGAACCTGCCCAGTAACATGACAATGCCTGTTGTTACATTCCAGAAAATATTATTATCACCCAGTCCTTCAAATCCGCTGCCGTTATTTGCATTGGAAGAAGTGAATTCATAAAACATTTCTGAGAAGCCATGATTACCGGGGTTGTTTAGCCAGGCAGTTGGTTTCACAGCCCAATCAATATCGCCATGCTGTACAAAATAGTAAGCTGCTAATGCAGTTCCACCTTTTATCAGGAAAGCAGATAACAGTGTTACCAATGCAGCAATCTTCACTTCTCTTGCTTCCACTTTATGCCCCATAAATTCGGGTGTTCGTCCAACCATCAATCCACCAATAAAAACTGCAATGATGATATAGATATAAAAGTTGAGAATGCCAACGCCGCATCCGCCATAAAATGCATTGATGAGCATGCCCAGCATTTGCATCATGCCTGATAATGGCATCGAACTATCATGCATTGAGTTAACAGATCCTGTTGAAATGATGGTTGTAATAATACTCCAGTAACCTGAAATGGCCGGGCCAAACCGTACTTCTTTTCCTTCCATTGCACCCGTTGCCTGCAGAATACCCATTTTAGCAATTGCCGGATTGCCATGCATTTCCCAATTGATTGTTGGTACAATCAGGAAAAGCATTCCCACTGTCATAATACCAAAAATCATATAAGCGAACTTTTTTCGCCTGATGTAGAAACCTAATGCAAACAGCATGGCCATTGGAATTAATACCTGTGCAATTACTTCCAGCATTCCTGTAAAGTAAGATGGGTTCTCCAGCGGATGTGCTGAGTTGGCTCCAAACCAACCACCACCATTTGTTCCAATATGTTTGATAGCGATCATACCAGCAGCTGGTCCCCTTGATACCTGAACAGTATCGCCCTGTAAAGTAGTGATGGTGTCTTTTCCATCATAGCTTGCAGGTGAACCATTGAAGGCAAGTACTACTGCCAGTACAATACATAGCGGCAATAAGATTCTTGTAATTGATTTTGTAAAAATGCTCCAGAAGTTGCCGAGGTTATCGGTTGTTTTATGTTTCAGCCCATTAAATAAAGCAACAGCACCTGCAATACCGGTAGCAGCACTTACAAACTGTAAAAAGGTTATTACAAATAATTGTGTGAAGTAAGTGAGCCCGCTTTCGCCAGAATAATGCTGCAGGTTACAGTTCACTAAAAAGCTGATAGCTGTATTAAAGCTCAAATCAGGACTCATGTTAGGATTGCCATCGGGATTTAATGGAAGATGTGCCTGGTTCAATAACAGAAAAAAAGCATACACAAACCATAGCAGATTGATGGTAAGCATCGCTTTTAAAAACTCTTTCCAGTTCATTCCTTTTTCGGCATCAATACCTCCCATACGATAGATAAACCGCTCAAAGGGGTTCATAAAATCTGTAAATGTTCTTTCTCCCGCAAATACTTTAGCAATGTATTTGCCTAATGGGAATGCTAACAACACTGTCAGCAGAAAAGTTACAATTACACCTGTTAATTCTGTGTTCATTGCTGTGTGATTTTGAGTTAAAATTTTTCCGGTTTAATCAATACATATAACAGGTAACCAAATACCAGTATTGAGACGATGAAAAGTGCAATTATCATGATGATTATATTTTTTCGAAGAAATCAATAGATTTGAACAGGATACCGAACAAAACAATGCAGGCAACAAGAAGAAGAATAGTGAGTAACATCATTTAAACGTTTATGATTCTGTAAATAATTCCTGATACAATGAGGAGGCTGTAAAGGGCTGCAACCAACTATATAACCTGAATTTGGCTGATTGTTTTTGCTTTGAGTGGTACATACAATGAGTTTTGTGCCAAGGATATTTCAATTTCTGTTCCTGAAAAGGTAAATTTCTGAAAACCCTTTCCTGGTAAGAGTTTGAGGTGAATGTGTAAAGTGGAGGAAGTAAAAAACCCTTTCATTTTGAAAGGGTTTTTTGTCAAAATGAAAGGGTTTAACCTATTTTATATTCTTCAATCTTGCGGTATAAAGTAGTTAAAGCAATGTTCAGGAGTTTAGCGGCTTCGGTTTTGTTGCCCTTGGTATAATTGAGGACTTTCTGAATATGTATTTTTTCTGCACTTGCCAGATCAAAAGCGGAGAGTTGTTTCTGACTGGTTGAAAAGTGCTGCAGTTCATAAGGCAGCTGGCTTACTGTTAACTCATCCTCTTCCATTAAGATGACGCTCCTTTCCATTACATTCTTCAGCTCACGGATATTTCCCTTCCAGGAATGTTGCTTGAGTGCTTCAATAAACGCAGGGCTGATTGAGCTGATTTTCTTATTTGTTTTAATGGCAAAGACAGATGTAAAATGTTTAGCTAAAGGCTCAATATCAGCAATACGTTCACGTAATGCCGGCAGTTGAATCTGGAAAACAGAAACACGGTAGAATAAATCCTGGCGAAAATGACCGGCTTCAATTTCATGCAGCAAATTACGGTTGGTGGCAGTAATGATCCGCACATTTACTCTCGTTGTTTTTGTTTCACCAACTTTCATGAATTCCCCTGTTTCTAAAACACGAAGAAGTTTTGCCTGCAATTCAAGGCTCATTTCACCCAACTCATCTAAAAAAATTGTTCCGCCATTAGCTTCCTCAAATAATCCTTTCTTGTCTTTTGCTGCTCCTGTGAACGCACCAGCTTTATGCCCAAACATTTCACTTTCCAGTAATTCTTTACTGAAGGCTGAACAATTAATAGCAACAAAGTTTTTATTACTTCTGTTGCTGTTTTGGTGAATGGCCTGTGCAAAAACTTCTTTACCGGTTCCAGTTTCACCAGTGAGTAAAACCGTTGTATCGGTTGCCGCTACTTTTTTAGCAAGCGCAATGGCTTCAAGAATTGTTCTTGATTTACCAATGATACTGTCGAAGGAATATTTTTTTTCCAGTTGCTGTTCAAGATTCTTCACCCGTTTAGCAAGTGATGATTTTTCGATGGCTTGGTTTAGTAAGGGGATGATTTTGTTGTTGTCATCTCCTTTAATAATATAATCAAATGCTCCGTTTTTAATTGCCAGCACGCCATCAGGTATATTGCCATAAGCGGTTAAAAGAATTACTTCAATTAACGGATGGGTTTTCTTTATTTGCTGAATGAGTTCAACGCCATTGCCATCGGGAAGTTTCACATCACATAGTACAACATCAATATCTGACTGATCAAGTTTCTTCAAACCCGATTTGCAGTCACCAGCTTCCATTACCTCAAAACCTTCAAGGCTAATGATTCTTGCCAGCAGGCTTCTCAGTTTTTCTTCATCATCTATGATTAATATTTTATTCACATTCTTAAATTATAATGCAGTAAGCAGGTATTGCAATTTACTGTCAAATGTATATGAATAGCAGGGTTTTGGCTTTAATGCTTTAAAGGTCTTTTCTTGATCATGCCGCCTTTGGTATCTTTCACACTGCTCATTACCACAAATGCAAAGGGATCGATCTTCTGGATTTCAGTGTTCAGTTTATTCAGTTCAAGCCTTGTTACAACAGTATAAATAATATCAACATCTGTTGATTCTCCTTTTTTACCAAAACCACGCTTGCCGTTGTATACGGTAAACCCTCTGCCAATTGTGTTGACAAGCATTTGCCTGATTTCATCACAATGTGATGATATGATGGTAACACCTGTATATTCTTCAATACCTTCAATAATGAAGTCAAGAGTTTTAGATGCTGCCAGGTAAGTGATGAGTGAATACATAGCAATTTCAATGGAAAGAAAATAGGCCGCAGTTGCGAAAATGACAATGTTGATGAGGATGATGATGTCGCCGATGGTTGTGCCAAGCTTGCGGCTCAAGTAAATAGCTAATACTTCTGTCCCGTCAATAACGGCACCTCCTCTTACAGATAATCCAATACCTGCACCAAGAAAGAAACCGCCAAAGATGGCAACAAGTAAATTGTCGTTGGTAATGTTGGGGAAATCGACAGTGGCAACAACTAATGCAAGACCTGAAATGGCCATTGCTGTTTTAATAGCAAACGTTCTGTTCACCACTTTATAACCGAGAAGTATAAATGGAATATTAACGCCAATCAGAAGAACATACAAGGGGATTTTCGTTAAGGCAGAAATCAGCAGCGATATACCGGTAGCTCCACCATCGATAAAATGATTGGTTAATAAAAAACCTTTAAATCCAAATGCTGCTGAGAAAATACCGGCGATAATAAGAAAAATATCTTTTAAAAAACTGAAAAAACTTATTTTCAATTCACGAAGACCAACAGCCAGTTGATATTTACTGAATTCTTTCCCGGAATCTTTGTTCTTATTCTTTAAAGTTGTTCTGATGATTATTTTTCTGAGAATTGTATTCATGCAACTGATTTGTATCTGGTGAGAGTTGCTAAAATAAACCAGTTACAGCAGTAATCCAAAGTATGTGTATTAGAATTAACCTACTGTCAATAAAAAAAAATCCGGCTGTATTGATAACAACCGGATTTCTGTATAGAGTAACTGGTCTGTTTATTTTTTTCTGGGCGCTTTAAATGTTCCGTTTGGCTGAATGAAATATAATGCGGTTATTTCATCTTTATCATTCTTCTCAAAACGTATACTGTAGCCACTGATGATTTTAAAATGAAAGATATCTTTTTTAACAGGCAGTAATTCGTAATCAGGCTGGCCTGGTACAAGAACCATTAATGTTTTATCACCTTTGATATACACTTTTACAATTGTTGGGCCCGGGAGTTCATAGTCTCCAACATATTTTTCCAGATCAGCTTTACTTACATCAATTGTTTCAATTTTCTTTTTGAATACAATATCTTTTACTCCACTCTGCAATGGTAACGAAATGGATTCAATTTCACCCTTGATGTTGATATCATATAATCCTTTCATTCCATTTTCTTCATCCGCATCCACACCATCAGCAACAGGAATAAAATTGAAGTAATCGTAATGATAATGAGTGATCTTAAAAGTTAAAGCATTGTACTTCCCAATCAATGTGTCTTTTTTCAATTCAACTGTTAAGGTTCCATATGCTTCATTGGTAAATGTGCCGGTGTAATCTGTAATAGCATGAGTTGGTTTTGTTCCATACTTACGTTGCGTACTGTCGGCTTTTAATTTTTCTTTTGCTGCTGCTTTTGCTTTATCAACAGCATCTTTTTGTGTGCGATGCCAGTCTTTGAATTTTAATCCGAGCATCCTGTCAACAATGGTATTGCGGATGATTGAAGGAACTGGTGATCCATTTTGATTAACAGAAACAAAAATGCCAATACTGTCGGTTGGAAAAAAGGAAGTGCTGCTGCTGAAACCATCAATATTTCCTCCATGTTCTGCACGGTAATGTCCACGGTAATTAGCAAGGAACCATGCCATTCCATAGTTGCTGAAAAAAACATCGGGTTGTTCTTTACTTGGTAACCCTGAACTGATCACCATTTGCGAACTGATTGCCTGTGAATAGTATGAAGATGGAATAATTTCTTTTCCATTGAATTTACCAGCATTGATCCACATCATTACCCAGTTGGCCATATCTTTTGCATTCGAGTTGATGGCGCCGGCCGGACCTAACGCATCAATGTTCATGAATTTCATCTTCATAATGTTGCCATCTTTTTCATTATAGCCAAAAGAAAAATCCTGAGCTTTTTGCATATCAATGATGGATGTATTGCTTGCAGTCATTCCAAGGGGAGTAAATAATTTTTCTTTAATCAGTTCTTCCCATGTTTTGCCGCTCAGTTTTTGTGCTAATACTCCCTGCGCTAAAAACATAAAATTATTGTACTGCCATCCCATGCGCAAAGGAGCAGTTGTTTCAAAAAAACGTATGATATAAAGCAAACTGTCACGGCTTGTTTTTGCGCCATACCATGCAAGATCATGACGGGGCAAACCAGTACGATGGCTCATCATATCTCTGGTTGTAATCGTATTTGTTAATTCATCATTGATGAACCGGAGTTCAGGCAAGTATTGATTAACAGGTTTATCAAAATCAAGTTTGCCATCTTTCAATGGGAAACTGAGCAGAGAAGATGTGAACGCTTTTGTACAGCTGCCAATTGCAAACAATGTATTTTCAGTAACAGGGGTTTTATTTTCGTAATCCTTGTAACCAAAACCTTTTGTCATAATCACTTTGTTTTTTTCAACAACAGCAATTGTAACTCCGGCAACTTTCCATTCAGTGAGAATGCGGTTGATAAACGTGTCAATTCCTGCCAGACGTTTGTCGGTGGTTTGGGCATGGGTTGATTGAAGCGCTGTTATTGCAATCAGGAAGACGAAAACTTTTCTCATGACAGTTTGATTTTTATGTATTGGTTGCCCTGGTTTAAAAATAGTTACAAAAAAAAAGCAAAATTTTATACCCCGTCAGACGAGGGCATCAGACAGATATTAATGCCTGTTGAAAATCTTCAATCAAATCTTTTACATCTTCAATACCAACAGAAATTCGCAACAGGTTGTCCGGTGTAGCAGACAGTGCTCCTTCAATTGATTTGCGATGTTCAACCAAACTTTCAACACCACCTAAACTGGTGGCATGTGTAAATAATCGTAAAGTGGTTGCCAGTTTCAGCGCAGAATTTCTTTCTCCTTTTACAAGAATTGATAACATGCCTCCAAATCCACCCTTCATTTGTTTTACTGCAGTTTCATATTGAGGATGAGATGGTAATCCCGGGTATAATACTCTTTCAATTTTCGGATTGCTTTCAAGATATAATGCCAGTTTCATTGCATTGTCAGAATGAATGGGCATTCTTGCAGCAAAAGTTGTAAGGCTTCTGCATAATAACCAGCAATCATAAGGTGAAGGAACTGCGCCGCCCAATCGTTGGTAAGCTTTTGCAAATTCAAAACGTTCATTATCTTCTTTAAAGATCAAGGCTCCTCCCAGCAGGTCGCTGTGACCACCAAAATATTTTGTGGTAGAGTGAAGGACAATGTCAACTCCCAGTTCAATTGGTTTTGTATAAAACGGCGTGCCCCAGGTATTATCCGCAACAGTAAAACAGTGATGTTCTTTTGCAATGGCTGCCACAGCTGCAATATCTGTTACTTTAATTAATGGATTGGAAGGTGATTCCATCCAGATGAGTTTGGTGTTGGATTGAATGGCTGCTTTCAAAGCAGCGAGATCATCCATGTCAACGGGAGTATAAGTCAACCCAAAATTGCCGAACAATGTATCAAGGATTGTACGGATAGAAAAATAAGTATCATCAGGGATAATGATATGATCACCACTTTTTAAACTTTGAAACACGGCTGTTGCTGCGGCAAGTCCTGATGAAAAACTTACGCATGAAGTTCCCGCTTCCATTTTGGCCAGTTTATGTTCCAGTGAATTCCTGTTGGGGTTATCATAACGGGAATAAAAGTATCCGCCGGGATAGCTGATGCCATCATCTCCTCTTTCAAAAGTTGTGGATAATACAATCGGTGCCATTACTGCACCACTTTTATCTTTTACATTGTCTTCGTGAATGATCCTGGTAGAGAATTCCATAATTGAAGTTTGGTCTTAGAACAATAAATGTAAGCATTCTTAAAGTTGATCCCGTTCCTGTATGTTATTTCCTGCCGCTATTCAGAAAATAAGTAATACTGATAACCATTTTCCTTTTTGTGCATCTGAATTTGAGCAGAGTGTATTTTTTCTGTAATTTTCAGAAAATGATTTTACATGAAGGAATTGTTATTGCATTATGCTGCTTATAATTTGTGGGCCAACAAAGCCATCACAGATACTATTCTTGAAATGGATGAACTGCTGCATCAGCAGGTTGTTAAAAGCAGCTTTCCCAATTTATACGCAACCATTCTGCATATGTGGGATGCAGAAAGCGCCTGGTGGCAGCGAATGAAAGGACATACGCAAATCATAATACCCAGCCGTCAGTTTAATCCAACCATGAAAGAGGCCATCAATGGTTTATTGCAGCAATCAACTGATTGGAAACAATGGGCTGATCAGTGTACAGAAGAAGACCTGAAACGGGAATATGATTATAAAAATATCAAGGGCCAGCCTTTTCGATCTTACGTTTGGCAAACAGTTCATCATTTATTTAATCATGGAACCTATCACCGGGGGCAACTGGTAACAATGATGCGGGAGTTGGGAGTTACTGAAATACCTCCAACAGATTTTATACATTATATGCGAACTGGTGTTGGTTAAGTGAAAACCTTATTCGCCAGAAGGAAAATATCAATAAATATTTTTTTCTGGATTCTGGCGGGTATCAAAAATGGCAAGCATCTCAATTATTGTTTCAGTTATCTGGTAATAAAGGCGGTTATGTTTGGAGAGGGATATACTTCTGATGTTTTTATCTTTTTCAGAAGCGGCACCGATGAATGGATGTGATTGAAGCGTAAGGATTTTTTCCTGCGTTGAAAGTACAAATGAATCTGCAATTTTTGAAGACCACTCAGTAGTCAAATAGTATAGAATGCTTAAGTATTGCTCAGTAGCCAAAGGGCTCCAGCTTATTTCGTATGTTCCCTGATCCATTCCCGGCTCATTTGTACTATTTTTTCATTTGATATGCCTCTTCCTTCTTTGATTTGTTGCTGTGCTGTGCGTAATTCTTCCAGTTGTTCAGTTGTCAGAAGGTCAAGAATGTCCGGTTGCTTTGTTGCATACGCTTCTGCTGCTTCATTTAGAAGATGTAATGCAGTTTCATCCTCAATCTGATTTATATTGTTGTGCAGTTTCTTTTTTATTTCAGGAGATGACATGTGTTATACTGTTTGTTTAAAGTTACAAAAGGTCGGGGTAAATAAAAAGCGATCAGCAAATGATCGCTTTTTATTTACCCTTATTTACTTTTTTTTACTTTGTATCATACGCCCACTTAATCCAGGTAGCTCCCCATGTAAATCCGCCACCAAACGCAGCAAGAACAATATTGTCACCTTTATGCAATTGATTTTCCCATTCCCACAAACAAAGCGGAATAGTTGCAGCAGTGGTGTTGCCGTATTTTTCAATATTGATCATTACTTTTTCTTTGGGTAAACCCATACGGTTGGCCGTTGCATCAATAATGCGGAGGTTCGCCTGATGCGGAACCAGCCATGCAATATCATCGCCTGTTAAATTATTACGTTCCAGTAATTCTGCACTTACATCAGCCATTCCTTTTACGGCAAACTTGAATACCTGCTGTCCTTCCTGGTAAGCAAAATGTTCTTTGTTGGCAACAGTTTCCATACTGGCAGGTTTTAAACTGCCACCCGCTTTCATGTGTAAGAAATTTTTTCCGGCACCATCGGTGCGTAAAATGCTGTCGAGTACACCATATCCTTCTTCATTGGGTTCAAGCAAAACAGCAGCTGCCCCATCACCAAAAATAACACAGGTATTACGATCTGTATAATCAACAATGGCACTCATTTTATCGGCACCAACCACTACTACTTTTTTATAGCGGCCACTTTCAATATAAGCGGCACCGGTTGTTAATGCAAAAAGAAAACCACTGCAGGCGGCACTTAAATCAAATCCCCATGCATTTACTGCACCGATTTTATCGCATACAATATTGGCTGTAGAAGGGAATACCATATCGGGTGTAACTGTTCCTACAATCAAACAATCAATTTCTGCAGGATTAATACCACGCTTTTTGCAGAGATCAAGAACTGCAGGAGCAACCATGTCGGATGTGGCAAGTCCCTCACCTTTTAAAATTCTTCTTTCAGAGATACCGGTTCTGGTGCGGATCCATTCATCATTCGTATCAACCATTTTTTCGAGGTCAAAATTGGTGAGTTTATCTTCGGGTACCCATCCGGCAACAGCCGTAATAGCAGCGGTAATTTTTTGAATCATGTATTTATATTTGTTCGATCTTTTTTAAAATTGCGCACGAAGATAAGAAAAGCCGGAAAAGCAGTTGTTAGCTATTGAAGTTAGAGCTTTGCCCGTAGTAAACAGTTGGTAATTTATAAATGGGGAACCGTTTATACTAAAGACTTAATACTACCGGCTAACCACTTGCTTCACCTGCTGAAAAAAAGTCTATTTTCGCCCCATGTTTGCGTACCTCAAAGGAACCTTTACACTCAAAACTCCAACTGTAATTCATGTTGACGTTCATGGCGTTGGCTATGAAGTACAGGTAACTCTCAACACGTACGGGAAAATTCAGCATCTGCCGGAGGGAACACTGTTTACTCATTTACTCGTAAGAGAAGATGCACATATTTTGTATGGATTTTTCGAAAAGGTTGAAAAAGAAGTTTTTCTTCAATTGCTCAGCGTTAGCGGAGTAGGAGCTTCCACTGCAAGAATGATGCTTTCCTCTCTTCAATCAGAAGAAGTGGTAAGGGCAATTCTGTCGGGCAACGAAGCCCTGCTTGAAAGTGTGAAAGGAATAGGAAAAAAGACGGCCCAGCGAATTGTGCTGGAGCTGCGGGATAAAATTTCTAAAACTACTACGGATGCTAATATTTCTACGTTGACTCACAATACATTAGAGCAAGATGCGTTAACTGCTATGACTGCTTTAGGTATTGCAAGAAATGCGGCCGAATTGGCTATCAAAAAAGCCCGGCAAACGAATACGGCGTTTGACCAGGTGCAGGAGTTGATTAAAGCTGCATTGAAATGTTTGTAAACCTGTAACAAAAGCCACTCTCTTAGAGAATTGATCCTGATGCAACGTACCATACATGGTAGTACCGCCCTGTTAACACTTGTGCTTACATGCATATCCATGTTGAGTTACGGAGGTGTACCTGCATATAGTCCAACTTTAAAAGATACTGTTCCATCAATTGACACCAGTTTACGTTTTCCGCTTACCGACCGCAGGGGAGATGCCTTTAATTATCCAAACCGCAATACGTTCGATCTGCAGCGTCCATCCAATATCACAGATTCCATTGCATATGATCCTGCCACCAAACGATATTATATCTATGAAAAAATCGGAAGAAGCTGGTACCGTAAACCCACTTATCTCACATTCGATGAAATGGTGGCTTACAAAACCCGGCAGGATGAACGGGATTATTTTCAACGCAGATTAAATACAACACTCAATCTTAACAGAAAAATTCTTGACCCCAAATTGAAGGTGCGGCCAAGTTTCTTTAACCGCTTATTCAGTAATACCGGTATCCCGAAAGTGGAAATAAAACCTCAGGGCGATGTAACCTTAACAGCTGGTTACCTCGGACAGAATATTAAAAACCCAACTCTTCCTGAGCGTGCTAGAAAAAATGGTGGATTTGATTTTGATATGAATGCCAACTTTGGTTTGAATGCTAAGATTGGTGACAAGCTCAACTTCCCTGTTACGTATAATACACTGGCCAATTTTCAGTTCGAAAATCAGCTGAAGCTGGATTACAGCGGTAATACCGATGCCATCATCAAACGGATTGAAGCAGGAAATATTTCTTTTCCCGCAAAGGGATCATTAATGCCCGGAGCTTCTGCTCTGTTTGGATTGAAAACAGAATTGCAGTTCGGGAAATTATATATCACTACTGTACTAGCTAATCAAAACTCCAATAAGCAGCAGGTGCAGGTGGCTGGCGGATCAGGATTGCAGCAGTTCGTTGTAAAAGCAGATGAGTATGAAGAGAACAGACACTTCCTGTTAGCACAATACTTTAAGAATAACTATAATAAAAACATGAAGAATATTCCTTCTGTTATTACCCCCGTACAAATTCTCCGCATGGAAGTATGGGTTACCAACAGAACGGGATCAACAACAGAAAACAGGAATGTTGTTGCGTTGATGGATATTGCCGAATATCAACCCAATAATCCCAATGTAAATTCATTAACCGGTTCTGATCTTCCGCAAAACGGTTCCAACGATTTATATCAGCGGATCATTAATGATCCGGCAACAAGAGATGCCTCATTGGTAACAAACCGGCTCACCAGTTTTGGGTTAACAGCCGTACAGGATTTTGAACGCACATTTGCACGAAAATTAAAGCCCGAAGAATATTATTTCAATCCGCAAATTGGTTTTATTTCGTTGAATACAGTGTTACAACCCGATGAAGTATTGGGTGTGGCTTTTCAATACAGTGTTAACGGTAAAATTTTTACAGTTGGTGAATTCTCCAATGATGTAACACCCGATACAGCAGTGAACAACAGTGGTACACAGAAAGTGCTGTTCTTAAAAATGCTGAAAGCAACATCACAACGTCCTTTACTTCCCATTTGGGATTTGATGATGAAGAACGTTTATTCAGTTGGCTTTGGTCAGCTGGAACGGAAAGATTTTAAACTCAACATTCTTTACCAGGAACCGGGCGGTGGTGAAAAAAGATACATTCCGGAAGGTGAAGAAAAAGGAAGACCGATCATTGAACTGGTGAACCTCGATCGTTTAAATAATCAGAACGATCCGCAACCCGATGGAGTTTTTGATTTTGTAGAAGGCTATACAGTCAACTCACAAATGAGCCGTGTCATCTTTCCATTGCTTGAACCATTTGGTAAAGATTTGAATTATATTTTCCGGGGTGCTGATTCAATTGCTCTCCGTCAGAAATATTTATTTTATCCATTGTATGATTCCATTAAATGGTTGGCACAGCAATCGCCACAATTAAACCGTTTTATATTTAAAGGTGCATCACGCAGTGCAGGTGGTGGTGGCGATATTCCGTTAGGCGCATTCAATGTGCCGCAGGGTTCTGTTTCCGTAACTGCAGGCGGACAAATATTAAGAGAGAATGTTGACTACACAGTTGATTATAATTTAGGAACCGTAAAAATCATCAACCAAGCAATTATCAATTCAGGTGTACCGATTAATGTTGGGTTTGAAAACAATGCCACATTCGGAATGCAGAACCGCAACTTCATGGCCCTGCGTTTGGAATACCGTGCTATTGAACGCCAGACAAAACAACTTACGATTGGTGGAGCAGTAATGCGTTTGGGTGAGCGCCCTTTCTTTACCAAAATGAATTATGGTGATGACCCGATCCGTAATACTATGATTGGTGCAGATGTAAATTATAACAGTGACTGGAAACGCTTAACAAAGTGGGTGGATGCATTACCTTTTTACACAACACGCCAGGCTTCCAATATTAATTTCTATGGCGAAGGCGCAAAAATTATTCCCAGCACTGCCAAACAAATTCGCCCGGAGAAAGGTGGGGGAGGTTTAGTATACATTGATGATTTTGAAGGAACACGTAATGGTATTGATCTACGTTTTCCGTTCATTGCATGGACACTGGCTTCAACTCCTTACCAATCAAAAGATCGTTTTGGTGTTGAGCTGTTTCCGGAAGCAGCATTAAATAATGATTTGCAATACGGATACAACCGTGCAAAAACGGCCTGGTATAATATTGAACCGGTTTTGCAGCAACGCCGTGATCCAAACAATCCATTGGGAAATAACTTAACGGAGTTGTCTGATCCACGTGTTCGTTTTGTAAGCCGCCAGGAAGTATTTCCGCAGGCAACTCCTGATCTGGGTCAAAATCAACTGATCACTTTTGATATGTCTTTCTATCCAACAGAAAGAGGTCCCTATAATTTTGATGCAAGGAGTGGAAGTGTGAACCCATCAAACGGACGCTTACTAAATCCAAAGAACAGATGGGGTGGTATTATGCGTGCCATCGATCAGATAGATTTTGAAACAAACAATATTGAGTTCATTGAAATGTGGGTGCAGGATCCATTCATTCTTAATTCAACAAGTACAGGCGGACAGATGTATTTCAATCTTGGAAATATTTCTGAAGACATTTTAAAAGACGGACGTCGTTTTTATGAAAATGGATTAAGTACTATTCAAACACCTGCAAGAGAAGATACCAGTAACTGGGCAAGAGTACCACGCAACCCCATCCAGATTGCACAGGCATTCAGCAATATTGTTGAAGAACGTTCGCAACAGGATGTTGGTTTTGATGGGAGAACAGATACAGCAGAGCAACGTGTGTTTGCTTCTTTTTTAACGGATATCAGAAATGTAGTTGGTACAGGTGCTGCCTATCAATCTATTTTGAACGATCCCAGCAGCGATAACTATCAGCACTTCAGAGAAGGGCAGGGTGATAACACCAGCATCTTACAACGTTATAAAAAATTCAACAACCCACAAGGGAACAGTCCTGTTGCCAGTAACAATGTGGCGTATACATCTGCTTCAACATTGTATCCCGATAATGAAGATCTCAACAGGGATAATACATTAAATGAAGTGGAAGAATATTTCCAGTATCACCTGGAACTAAGACCAAAAGCTGATCCGTTAATGCAGGTTGGGCAGAATTATATTGCCGATAAAAGAGAAGTGGATGTGAAACTTGCTGATGGTAATTCAAGAAAAGAAACCTGGTATCTCTTCCGTATCCCCATCAAACAATACGAACAGAAAGTGGGAAATATTCCAGACTTTAAATCAATCCGTTTCATGCGTATGTTCATGACAGGATTTGAAGATAGTCTTGTTGTTCGCTTTGGTAAACTGGAACTGGTTCGTAACATGTGGCGTTCCTTCCAATATACACTTGATACAACAGGACAATACAAGCCATTACAAAATCTGGCAACAACCGGCTTCAATGTAACAGCAGTTAACCTGGAAGAAAATGATAAGCGTACTCCTGTAAACTATGTTACACCACAGGGTATTGAACGAGTATCGCAGCTGAGTAATAATGGTATTAATTTATTACAGAACGAAGCATCGCTGAGTATGCAGCTTTGTGATTTGCAGGATGGCGACAGCCGTGCAGTATTCAAATCAACCAATCTTGATTTACGTCAGTACAAACGTGTACGGATGTTTATGCACGCAGAGTCAAGCGGTAAAGTTGATCTGTTAAAAGATGGTGAAGTATTGGCAGTAATCCGTTTTGGTACCGACTTTATTAATAACTATTATGAAGTACGCATGCCATTAAAGGCAACCAAGTGGGGTTTCTATCCAAGACCGGGTGTGGATGATACAACAAGTGCTCAATGGCCTGGTGCAAATCAGTTTGATGTTGATCTGCAGGAACTGGTGCGTTTTAAATTACGTCGCAGTGGTTCAGTTGCAACTGTTTTTTCTGAAGACAGGGGTAATGGTGTACGTTGGAGCGTAATGGGTAATCCAAATCTTGGTGAAGTAAAAGGATTTTTAGTAGGTGTTGAAAATAATAAGAACGATGCTACACAAAGTGTTTGTGCAGAAGTGTGGATTAATGAATTACGCTTAAGTGGCTTGGATGAAAAAGGCGGCTGGGCAGGAACCGGAAGATTGGATATACAGATAGCTGACCTGGGAACAATTTCTGTTTCAGGTTCTGCACGTACAGCAGGATTTGGCACCATTGAGCAGCGGGTAAATGAACGCAGCCGTGAATACTTTTACCAGTTTGATATTGCAACCAGCCTGCAATTAGGTAAACTGTTGCCAAAGAAAGCAGGCATTGATATTCCTTTTTATGCCAGCTATTCACAAACAACTATGAATCCTGAATATGATCCATACGATCAGGATGTAAAACTGAAAGACAAAATAAAAAGTACGAATAATAAAGATTCGGTTAAAAATATTTCACAGGATTTTGCAGCCATTACATCCGTTAATCTTACCAACGTACGGAAGAATAAAACTAATGGTAAGCCGGCAAAGATTTATGATATCTCAAATTTTGATGTAAGTTATTCCTACACCAAAACAGAAAAAAGAAATCCGTTAATTGAAAGTGATGTAATTGAAAAACATTATGGAGGATTGGGTTATGCTTATGCACCTCAGCCAAAATATTTTGAGCCTTTCAAAAAACTGATCAAGTATCGCAGCCCATGGTGGAATATTATTAAAGACTTCAACATTAATTACCGTCCGAGTTTATTAAGCTTCAGGGCCGATGTAAACAGGCAGTTTGGTGCAGCACGTGCAAGAGAGGTAACCATACCAGGTGTAGCACCAAGTCCGTTTAAAATTCCTGAAACCTATGATAAGTATTTTGTGTTTGATCGTGTTTATAATATGCGTTGGGATTTAACACGATCCATCAATATTGATTTCAGTGCAACGAATAATGCAAGGGTTGATGAACCATTTGGACGAATTGATTCCAAACAAAAGAAAGATTCTATCCGCCGTAATTTCTTAAAAGGTGGAAGGAATGTTATTTACCGTCAGTCGGCCAATGTATCGTATAATTTTCCTTTAGCTAAAATTCCTGCATTAGATTGGACAACGGCACGTTTCAATTATTCAACAACCTATAACTGGATTGGTGCATCAAGGCTTGCTGTTAATTTAGGTAATACCATTGAAAATTCACAGGCAAAAGTGTTTACAGGTCAGCTCGATTTTTCCAGGCTTTATCAGAAGTCAAGATTCCTCCGTTCATTGGAAACACAGGCAGACCCCAATAAGCAACCGGCATTGGCATCACCCAATATTAAATTCAATCCAAAAGATACCGTAGGGAAAAGCAAAAAATATATTGCTAAACTTTTCCGCAGGTTAAACAGGCTTGAAGCGAAAAAAGATAAGGGCATTCAATATGAACCAAGTGCTGCAGCGAAAGTTGTTGGACGATTACTAACATCCATCAAAAATATCAACATCAACTATAACGAGTCGTACAATTCACGAATACCAGGTTATGTTGACAGTCCGAAGTATGTTGGACAAAACTGGCGAACCCGTGCACCGAGTATGGCATATGTATTTGGACGGCAACCTGATGATGAATGGCTCAACAGTGCCGCAAGGAATGGATGGATCACAAAAGATACCAACTTCAATTTCCTCTTTACACAGAGTTACCGGCAGGAACTGAAACTGGAAGCTACTGTTGAACCAATCCGTGACTTTACCATTGATCTGAACCTGAGCCGTTCGTTCAGTAAAAATCATTCACAGCTGTTTAAGGATACAACAGGAGGTGGTAAGTTCGGGCATCTGAGCCCGATGGCGAATGGTGGTTTTGAAATTACATTCATTTCTTATCAAACCATGTTCAGAAAATATTCTACTACTACACCTGGCCAATCGTTCCTGCAGTTTGAAGAGAACAGAAAAATATTGTCACAACGATTGGGCGTAGCCAATCCATACGCAGGTGGCCAGGTGTTTGGTGATTATTATAAAGGATATGGAAAATATTCACAGGATGTTTTGATTCCTGCATTCATTGCTGCCTACACCAACCAGGATCCTGAAAAAGTTGGGTTGATTGATGAAAGCAATAAACGTGTAAGTGATAATCCGTTTAAAAAGTATATACCAAAACCAAACTGGCGGTTAACGTATAATGGATTGTCAAGAATACCGGGGCTTGATAAAATTTTTACCAACTTCACCATTACACATGGTTACAACAGCAGCCTGAGCATGAATAATTTTACTTCCGCATTGTTATATGCTGATCAGTTTGGATTGGGCTTTCCATCGTTCATTGATACAGTATCAAATAATTTTGTGCCTTACTTCCTTGTTCCCAACATCACCATCAGCGAACGGTTTGCGCCATTGGTTGGTATTGATGTGCAGTTAACCAATCAACTCAATTTTAAAGTGGATTATGGCAGAAGCAGAACCATCAGTTTAAGTTTGATTGATTTCCAGGTGAGTGAAGTACGCAGCATTGATATTACGGTTGGTGCAGGCTGGCGCAAACGAGGATTGAAGCTGCCGTTTAAAATTCCGTTTATGAAAAAAGATTCCAAAACACTGGATAACGATCTCAGTTTCCGGTTTGATCTTACCTACCGTGATAACGCCACTTCCAATAATATCTTAGATCAGCGGAATACCATTCCTACCGGCGGACAGAAAGTATTAACCATCAGTCCATCGGTTGATTATGTACTCAACAACCGGATCCGTTTACGTTTATTCTTTGAACAGAACAGGGTAGTAGGTTATATTGCTACACCACCACC
>JANOIQ010000430.1:0-4266 GCA_031407835.1 Chitinophagaceae bacterium | reverse complement strand
GTCAGGACGAACCTCCGCAGGAATCTGGAACGTAGCACCACCAATACGGCGACTACGAACTTCCACACCTGGAGTAACGTTAGTCAAAGCTCTTTTCCACACTTCATATCCATCTTCACTGGTTTGCTTGGCTACTTTGTCCAATGCATCATAGAAAATATTAAAAGCTCCGCTTTTCTTTCCTTCCCACATCAGGTTATTTACAAAACGGGTTACCAGTTTGTCATTAAACTTTGGGTCTGGTGCTAAAGGGAGTTTCTTTGCTTGTGCTTTCCGCATGACTTAAAAATTGCTTTTGTACTTATTAATTTATAGTTCTTTTTGTTACCCTGAGTGTAGTTCGACTAAGCTCACTATCGAAGGGTTATTTTTTAGCTTTTTCTTTCTTCGTTCCGTATTTAGAACGGCTCTTCTTACGGTCTTTTACACCGGCAGTATCCAAAGAACCACGAACGATGTGATAACGAACACCCGGTAAATCTTTTACCCTACCACCACGGATCAAAACGATGGAGTGCTCCTGCAGGTTATGGCCTTCTCCGGGGATGTAGGCAATCACTTCAATTTTATTGGTCAAACGAACCTTTGCGACTTTACGCAACGCAGAGTTTGGCTTTTTAGGGGTTGTAGTATAAACCCTTGTACATACACCACGGCGTTGAGGGCATTCATCTAAAGCTCTTGATTTACTCTTGGCCCTGATAATTTGTCTTCCTTTTCTTACTAATTGTTGAATTGTAGGCATTCTTGACCCTTATTTTTGGGAGGGCAAAGGTAACGGCGCAAGGCTTAATCTCCAAAAAAATGACAGCTCATTTTTCTGATATTGAATCTTTTGGGGATAAAAGTGTCTCAGGATTGAGTCTGCACCATTTTAATAGGTCGAACTGGTTAAAAATCAAGGGTTAAACTTTCTGCATCCAGTTATACTTATCCTCTCTTCTTCCTTCACGGATATCGGCCATCCATTTTTTGATAGCAGGCCCGGTTTTCCAATTGTCAACATCAAATTTCATATCAAAATCTTTGTAGCGAAGTTCCTTTATCAGGGAAATGGTAGCTGCAGTGCCGGTGCCAAATACATCATGCAAGGTTCCTGCTTTGTAAGCATCTATAATCTCGTCAATGCCTAATGACCTTTCTTCTACCGTAAGACCCATTTCTTTTAATAAGGTAATGACACTTTGCCGGGTTACACCATCCAGGATAGTCCCCTGCCCCAGGTCAGGAGTTATCGCAGTATTGCCAATAACAAAAAATACATTCATCGTACCACATTCCTGCACATATTTATGTTCATAGGCATCCATCCATAATACCTGGTCGTATCCTTTTTTCTTTGCTTCAGCTGTTGGATACATCGATGATCCGTAGTTACCTGCTGCTTTTGCATAACCAACACCTCCCGGTACTGCACGAACAAAATGTTCTTCTACATAAATCTTCATCGGTATTGCATAATAAGGTCCTGTTGGACAGAGGATAATCATAAACTTATACTTATCACTTGGCTTTACCCCAATTACATCATCGCTGGCAAACATAAACGGACGGATGTATAAAGAATGATCATGCTTTACAGGAATCCATTCTTTATCAATTGCAATTAACTGCCGCATGCCTTCAATAAAAATTTCTTCCGGAACCTGCGGCATCTGCATCCGTTCTGCAGAAATATTGAACCGTTTAAAATTATCATGCGGACGAAAGATAAATGCATCCCCATTTTCATGACGGAAAGCTTTGATCCCTTCAAAAATACTCTGGCCATAATGAATAGCAGCATTGGCAGGAGAAATGGATATAGGAGCATAAGGTTTAATCTCAATATTTTTCCATTCACCATCTTCATAATCAGCAACCAGCATGTGATCAGTAAAATTTTTTCCGAAAGGAACATTACCCAGATCAAGGCTGCTCAGTTTACTTGTTTCAGATTTTGTAACTAAAATATCCATAGCGGCGATCATAACTCGTTATTTTTGACAAAGAAACGAAAAAACAAACTAAGCTCAGCTCCATTGATTAATCTTATGGGATTCGAAACAATTCAACTTACCGGTCAGCAAATTGAAGAATTGTATTCTTCGCACCTCGTTATAACCGAAAAAACAGTAAAACCAAAGCCTGAAACAATATCAAACCCAACGGCAACTGGGATCACCGGTAAGAATAAAAAGCAGTTTGTGTGGGTGGTAAACGAACCCGGTTACCCTTTCCTGAGTGATGCAGATTTTCAGTTCCTGAGCGAAGTGGTCAATGCCTGCAAAATGAACATGGATGATATGGCCCTGGTAAATATTGCTCAAAATAATATGGACTTTGAACAGACCGTTACAGAGCTTCAACCAAAAATCCTGATCGTTTCATTTTTAGATCGAAATTGGATTCCGTTAAATAAAGAAGCTTATACACTGCAGCAGGAAGAAAACTTCCAACTCTATATAACGGAAGAGCTGCAGATTATCAGGAACGATAAAGTGAAAAAATCAAAACTCTGGCTGGCTTTAAAGCAAATGCTGAGCCTTTAATACAACAATGAAATATTCATAAAAATTATTGAGCTAATTTATACAAACAGCGATGATAATTTTTATGGATATTCTATGTGGCCAAAGAGCCAATAAAAATGAACACATGAAAGAACTTATTTTCGCCAGCGGCAATAAATACAAAGCTGAAGAAATTGAAGCAGCCCTGCCGCCAAACTTCCGGATCATTATTATGAAAGAGGCAGGGATTATTGAAGACATTCCTGAACCCTATGCCACACTGGAAGAAAATTCAACACACAAAGCGGTGTTCATTTTTAATCTTCTGAAAAAAGATTGTTTTTCGGAAGACACAGGATTGGAAGTGGAAGCTTTAAACGGTGAGCCCGGCGTAAAAAGTGCCCGCTATGCAGGAGAAGACAGAAGTTTTGAAAAGAACATCGAAAAGTTGCTGTATAAGCTGAATGGAAATGCAAATAGAAAAGCAAGATTCAGAACAGTGTTTACATTGATCCTGAATGGCGAGCAATTCCAATTTGAGGGTTTATGCCCCGGTGTAATTACAGAAAAAAGCTCCGGAAGCGGTGGTTTTGGATACGACCCTGTATTTTTACCCGAGGGTGCTTCTAAAACTTTTGGCGAAATGAGCATGGAAGAAAAAAGCCAGTTCAGCCACAGAAAAAAAGCCCTCGACAAAATGATCCGATTCCTTGAAAGCAAGTAAAACGATTTGTTGATGTAAAGCAACCAAATGACAACAGAAACCGACTTAATTAAGGGATGCATTGAAGGTGACAGGCGTATGCAAAAAGAGCTGTACGACCGGTTCTCACCCAAAATGTATGCTGTTTGCATCCGCTACATGGGAAATGCAGATGATGCCCAGGATATTTTACAGGAAGGATTTATTAAAATTTATAAAAATCTCGAACGGTTCAGAGGTGATGGTTCTTTCGAGGGATGGGTGCGGCGCATTTTTGTTAATACTGCCATTGAACAGATCCGTAAAAAGAAAATGGATGTGTCGCTTACTGAAAAAGAAGAAACAATCGAATACAAATCTGTTTCTGCAATTGACAATATTAATGAAAAGGATCTGCTGAAAATTGTAAGTGGTTTGTCGCCTGGCTACCGTAGTGTTTTTAATATGTATGTAGTAGAAGGATTCAGCCATAAAGAAATTGGCGAACTGCTGGGCATCAATGAAGGAACCAGTAAATCGCAACTGGCCCGGGCGAGAATGATTCTGCAGGAAAGAATAAAGCGCATTTAAACGAATGAACGACAATCATCTTCAACAACTGCTTCTGCAAACAGAAGTTGTCCCGCCTCAACAGGTATGGGAAATGATTGCAGTTACTTTAGATGAACTGGAAGATGACAGACCTTTGCAGCAAAAAATCCTTTCTGTTGAAACAGAAGTGCCCACATTTTATTGGGATATCATAGAGCAACAACTGGATGATGTTTATTATACGGAACAATTAGAACATGCAGCAGTTGAAGTTCCGGTTGCTGCCTGGGAAAATATAAGCGTACAACTTGATGAAGAAACTGATCAGCGAATGGCAGATAAACTTACCGCTGCAAAAGAAATTCCACCTGCAACAGTTTGGAATACTATTGAACAAAGGTTGAATGAAGAACAAACCGGAAAAATCATTCCTTTCACAAGAAAATTATCTCCTGTTTACCGGCTTGCTGCAGCAGCACTCATTACCGGAATACTGGCATGGGGTGCATACAGGTTGTTGAATTCAAATGAACCGGTTGC
>JANOIQ010000416.1:0-1621 GCA_031407835.1 Chitinophagaceae bacterium | reverse complement strand
GGAAACGTGCTATACTATTAACCTCTGCTTTTGCTGTGGTATTGGGTGTCCACCAAGCCGATAATCCTTCTTCACTGGTAATTGCTTTGTAAATTTTTTCAGCCGAAGCCCCAATGAGTAAATTATGACGAATGTTAGGCATTAATAAAAAGGATTGTGATTTATTTCATGTTTTTAAAAGAACCAAAAATCACAGCAACAATAACACCTATAATTAATCCCATTGCTATGCTTAAAGAAGTATTTCCCGAATAAGCACCATAGGCTGCTCCGAATGTGATTCCAAGAGCTACGCAAATGCCAAAACCATATCTTGATTTTTTTTTGTTTTCTATCATAATTGAAGTTTGTGGTTTTACTTATTTTTTGTCGTCTGTTTGATGGTTGCTGTATCAGTCGTTACAATGACCGCTAACGGACAGGGCTTTGCGCTGCCGGGGAATATTACTTCCGTCAGCGCCGGCTTACCGATGATGAAAATAGAAATAAAAGTTGATGATTTGCAGTCAACCTATTTCAGGACGAGACCCACTGCCGATGATTGCTTCAACGTCATGCCCCCAAATACACAAAACCTTTTGTTGGTAGATGTGCTTCTAGGTCGCCCAACTGAATTTATCATTTTTTGTTAAGTATGCTTTGTCTATGTCGAGGTCATTACTAAATGTGTCAATGATAACCTTTAAAATTTCCTGTCTATTAATTGTTCCTTTGCTTCGCCTAATGTCAACATAATTTTCTCTTACGAGTTTTTCTGTCAACTGTTTTACTGTTTTAAGTTCAAATTCCTTTGCGAAGAATTTATTTGCTGCCCACCCCACAGCGATGAAAAATAATAGACCGCTTAATGCTAATTGCCACTTGAAGAAGAACGTTATTAGAGAGGCAACAATTCCAATAAATATTATCCAGCCTAGCCAAGATTTAATATCTAAAATACCAAAGGGTATACCTAATTCAATCTGAAGTTCTTTAATCCTTTGTCTGCGTTCATCTCTTAGAAAAATGTCTTGTAGTTTGGTGTCTGGCGATATTGAGTTTTTGTCTATCAGTTGTATCGCTGCAATGGCATTGCGAACTTTATAAAATGCCTGTTGTGTCGTGCAGTCGTAAGAATTGTCGCCCTGAACTTTGCTTGCAATTATATCGCATAAGTCACCAAATGTCTTAACGGTATAAAAGGTGTCCTTTTCAAACTTCAAGCCGAATGACTTTTCAAGTTTAAAAACTACGTCAAAGATGTCTTCATCTTCGTAGTTGTAAAGTTTCGTTATGTCGTTGAGGTCTGTCATTGCATTGCTGCCAACATATGTATTTGCGCTAATATACGCTACAAAAATAGGAAACAAGTTTTTCAACCCATTCCTTTTCAGTTGTTCTGCAAACAGTTTCTGTGCTTCTTTATTCGCTGTATTGAGTTTGGGGGCATTTGTTTCCTGTGTTGTTTTAAAACAGTTGCCTTTTTAGAGGCAAGCCTGTTTTCAATTGCGCCGCTTTTCTTTTTTGCAACGCAGGTTTCAATTCGGTAACATCAGCTTTAGCAACATTTTTCTAAGAGATGAACGCAGACAAAGGATTAAAGAACTTCAGATTGAATTAGGTATACCCTTTGGTATTTTAG
>JANOIQ010000409.1:0-5144 GCA_031407835.1 Chitinophagaceae bacterium | reverse complement strand
GTGTGTTGCTGAACCACGTTCTGAAGTGAAACCACATGCACCACGCATGGAGAAGATCATCATCGATAAAGAATTTATTGGTGGTATTATCGGACCGGGTGGTAAAGTGATTCAGGAAATTCAGCGTGAAACAGGAACAACTATCACCATTGAAGAAGTGGGTAACTATGGCGAAGTAAGTATCTTCTCTTCTGCAAAAGAAGGTGTTGAAAAAGCAGTTGCATGGGTGAAAGGGTTGGTAGCAATACCGGAAGTTGGCGGTGTTTATGAAGCAACGGTAAAAGGCATTAAAGAGTTTGGCGCCTTTGTTGAATTCTTACCAAAGAAAGAAGGTTTATTACACATCAGTGAAATAAGCTGGAAGCGTTTGGATAGCATGGAAGGTGTATTAAATGTGGGCGATGTGGTGAAAGTAAAACTCATTGGTTTGGATCCAAGAACCGGTAAGTTTAAATTAAGCCGCAAAGTGCTGATGCCAAAACCTGATGCTGCACCAAGACCGCAGATTCAGGCGAAGCAGGATGATCATAATGATGGTGAAGAGAGAATGTAATTACTCATCGAAATAAAAGAACTTTACAGTCCCGCCTTTGGCGGGACTTTTTTTTACTTATAACAATTCATAAAATAAAAAAGTTAGCTTTACAACATGACAGATTATTCATCCTATATATCCATTGATCCGCAAATCAGGTTTGGAAAACCGTGTATCAAAGGAACAAGAATTGCTGTTGAAGATATATTGCAATGGCTGGCTTCGGGCATGAGTCATGATGAAATTATTGCGGATTTTCCTTCACTCAAAAAAGAGCACATTCTCAGCTCTCTTGCTTTTGCTGCTAACAGGGAGGCAATGATTAAAATGGTTGTGAACTGATGAAGTTATTGCTTGATGCAAATATTTCATGGCGACTGACAACAGTTTTGAAACAATATTTTACTGATTGTTTTCATGTAGATGATATTGGATTGGTAATGCCGCCATCAGATGCTCAAATATGGGAGTATGCAAAACAAAACGACTGTGTAATTGTGACTAAGGACGAAGACTTTATTGATTACGTAAATGTCAAGGGCTTTCCTCCAAAAGTTGTGTTGTTAAAAACAGGAAACCAAAGCAGTTTATTTATCAGTAATTTATTGATTTCACGAAAAGATGATATTCATAATTTGGTTGATTCTCCTGATCTCGGCTTGCTTGAAATTTTATAAGCAATTTCAATGAATAACTACGTCAAAATAAGTATCAACTCATCAAATGAAAATGAACATGAGTTGTTGATTGCCTTGTTACATGAAGAAGGCTTTAATGGATTTGAAGAAACGGAAACAGACTTACAGGCATTTATTCCGGAAGAAGAATTTACCGAAGAGAAGTTAAAAGAAATACTTCTGCCATTTTCAAAACAGTACGAAAAGGAAATCATTGCACCAAAGAACTGGAATGCAGAATGGGAGAGTAATTATGAACCGGTAATTGTGGATGATTTTGTTGCCGTACGTGCACACTTTCATCAACCTGTTGAAACAGTGCAACATGAAATTGTGATTACACCCAAGATGAGTTTTGGCACTGGCCATCACGCAACTACCTGGCAAATGATGAAGCTGATGCAGGGAATTGATTTTAATAAACAGACTGTTTTTGATTTTGGATGCGGTACAGGAGTACTGGCTATTCTTGCTGAGAAACTCGGAGCAACATCAATTCTTGCAGTTGATTATGATGACTGGTGCATTGAAAATTCAATTGAGAATGTAGAAAAAAATCAGTGTAAGCATATTACAGTTGAAAAAGGAGAAGCACCACCATCAGATAAAATAGTCAACATCATACTTGCAAATATCAACCGGCATATCTTATTGGGAAATATGCAGGCAATGGTCAACGCATTAACTGGTAACGGTTATTTGCTAATGAGTGGGTTTTATGCAAACGAAAATCAACTGTTGATTAACGCAGCAGGTCAGCATGGCTTGCAACTCATTAAAGCATCCGAACGTCATACATGGAGTTCTTTGCTTTTTCAAAAGTTAGGTTAAAATGAACCTGTTCCTGCTCACCATATCGGCTTATCTCATTGGTTCAATTCCAACGGCCTACTGGATCGGAAAGTTATTTTTCAGTATTGATATCCGTGAACATGGCAGTAAGAATATGGGAGCGTCCAATACATTCAGAGTATTGGGGCCTGTGTGGGGTATTATTGTATTGATCATTGATTTGGGGAAAGGAATGGCGGCTGTACAACTGGCACTCCTGGTTCAACCAACTGATTGGCTGGGTAGTGAAAAATCTTTCTGGCAATTGTTGTTGGGATTGGTTGCAGTGGCAGGTCATATTTTTCCGGTATTTGCAGGGTTCAGAGGTGGAAAAGGAGTAGCCACTTTATTTGGTTTGGTGTTGGCTATTCAGCCGTGGATTGCTTTGATCAGTATCGGGGCTTTCCTGGTGGTTGTGTTCTTAACAAGATATATTTCATTGGGTTCAATCATTGCGGTGATTGTTTTCATGGTCTGCGTATGGTTTGCCTATAAAGAAAGCAATGTGTATATGCGTTGGTTTTCAATCGTTGCTGCAGCTCTTGTTATCTTTATGCACCGCTCTAACCTGCTTCGGCTTTTAAAGGGCAGTGAAAACAAATTCAGCTGGCGAAAGAAAAAAAAGGAATAGCCATCTTTACTTTCTTTGTAATAGTTTATAATAAGTTGGTACGTTAATTGGATATCATACTAAAATTCAGAACAGATGAAAAAAATTCTCAGCTCATTTATCCTCGTTGCTTTTCTTATTGGTGGTTGTGCAAAAAACCAGGTAACCGGCCGTAAACAGTTAATCCTGATGCCTGAGAAGGAATTACAATCAATGGCCGGACAGCAATACAAACAGTTCTTAACGGCAAATAAGATTGTTGCCGTTAATGTAAATAAGGATGCTGAAATGGTTCGCCGGGTAGGCACACGTATTGCCTTTGCCATTACAAAATACTATGAGCAGCAGGGAAAGTCCAGTATCCTTGATGGATATACATGGGAATTTAACCTCGTTGATAATAAGGAAGTAAACGCCTGGTGTATGCCCGGAGGTAAGGTTGTAGCATATACAGGCTTGCTACCCGTTACACAAAATGAAGCGGCGCTGGCCGTAGTGATGGGACATGAAATAGCCCATGCCATAGCTTTACATGGTAACGAAAGGATGAGCCAGGGTATTATGCAGCAATTGGGTGGAGTTGCTTTATCAGTAGCCGTCGCTAATAAGCCGGCAGAAACACAAAATTTATTTATGACAGCTTATGGAGTTGGCTCAACAGTTGGCGCAGTTCTCCCTTTCTCCCGTAAACAGGAGTTGGAAGCTGATCAGTTTGGGTTACGTTTTGCAGCCATGGCAGGTTACAATCCAAACGAAGCCATTCCCTTCTGGCAACGGATGGCGAAAGCTGGCGGAGGAGAAAAACCACCGGAGATTTTGAGTACTCACCCATCTGACGAAACCAGGATTCAGAAAATGAAGCAGTATGTACAGGAAGCTTTGCCCTATTACAAGCCAATAAAAAAATAGATATAAAGCAATTGCTTAATGAAAATCCCCTGTTCTTACAGGGGATTTTTTTATGTTCCTGAAGTAAATACTTATGCCTTTTCCGCAAAAACTGGCTTTAAATGGCTACCTTTGCCATCCACTTTAGTTCTCATCAAAATTTACATTGGCATGTCTATTTCTCTTTTGGAAAAACTCCAATTTAACGAAGAACGGAACTTACTTATTCAGGGATTACCCTCTTCTATTGAAAAGCAATTTGTGAAGTTATCATTTGCCAAAAATGTTACTCCTTTGCTGCGCAGTAAGAAGATCGATTTCGCCCTGATTTTTGCGGTCAATCAGAATCAATTGAATGGAATTTTGAAGGAAGTATTACCTGCACTGGGCTCAAATGCCAAGTTTTGGGTGGCTTATCCTAAAACAGCTTCCAAAATTGTAAGTGATTTAAACCGTGCCGGCAGTTGGCAATTTGTTTGCCAATGCGGATTTGAAACCTCAGAAGAAGTTGTATTGGATCATGTTTGGACAGCTATGCGCTTCGAAAGAGCCATGGCATTAGTTCCTAAAGCAACAAGAACAAACAGAACTTCAAGGTTAAGTCCTGCCGAAGCCTAATTTTTCCTGCTTTTATCAACTTACTAGCCGTCTTCACAGGCGGCTTTTTATTTTCCGTAAAATGAGTCACCAGAATATTGAAATCAAGGCCCGTTGTGCCGATGCTTCTTTCATCAGGCAGTTTTTAATTGATCATATGGCTGAGTTTAAAGGAACAGATGAACAAACCGACACCTATTTCAATGTTGGCAATGGACGGTTGAAATTAAGGCAGGGGAATATTGAAAATTCGCTCATCTTTTACAACAGGGAAAATATTGCCGGACCGAAAATGAGCCAGGTGAACCTTTTTCAGGTTGATGATAACAGCGATCTGCTGAAACAGATACTCAGCAATGCAAATGGTATTAAAGTGGTGGTGAAGAAAAAGCGGGAGATCTGGTTTATCGATAATGTGAAGTTTCATATTGATGAAGTGGATGGGTTGGGAAGCTTTGTTGAAATTGAAGCCATTGAAAAGGATGGAAGCCTGGGCCTGGAGAAAATAACAGAGCAATGTGATCATTACCTGCAGGAGTTTAACATTAAGGAAGAACATCTTTTAACGCATTCTTACAGCGATCTGTTGATGAATGCATCTTAGTTTTGTACCTGCCATGAACTGGAAATACAATCACCCTCTCCGAAACCTGTTTACTTATGCTGTACTCATTTTATTGGTTACAGGAATTGTTCTGTTGATGTACTGGGGCAAGGAAGCCGTTTTTCTGAAACTCAACCATCAGCATTCCGATCTTTCAGATATTGTATTGAAGTATTTTACCTATGTGGGTGAAGGGTTGGCGATGGCATTCCTGGGTGTTCTTCTTCTTTTTCTTAAACAACGTAAACTTGGTATTTTACTTATCGTTGCATTTGCGGTGAGTGGCTTGCTGGTACAGGGTTTAAAAAGGGTAGAGGAAAATCCACGGCCGGGTTTATATTTCCCCAAACCGGAAATGGTTCATAATGTTGACGGCAAACTGCTGAAAGGAAAAAACAGTTT
>JANOIQ010000408.1:0-3560 GCA_031407835.1 Chitinophagaceae bacterium | reverse complement strand
TTAAAATATACACCGCTCCAATCGAACATACATCCTTCAGCACTTAAGCAGCAAAAAGCAATCAATCCTAATTTCAGCAGCAATCGTTGCGGCCATTGCATTTGACGGAAGGATGCGGCAGATCTGCTGATAGCTGTATGTAATAAATATTTATTGAACACAAGATTCAGCAATATCACAATTCCTGCAATGACCCAGAAATGATAATAAGGTTTCATGGATAGCTGCATCATTAATGAACCGGTTAATGCACCCGTAAAACCAGCAACGCTCCACACACCATGAAAAGACGACATAATTGGCCTGCCAAACAATGCTTCTGCATTTACTGCCTGTGTGTTTACCGAAATATTGCAGAGATTACCACTCAATCCAAAAAAATAAAGGCAAAGAGCCAATTGCCAGGGAGCATTCACTAATCCAATGCAGGTAAGTACCAACGCATAACATACTGCAGCAATCCGTAATACATGCTTACTTCCAAATCTTGTAACAATTCTTCCGCTGAATGGCATCATGGTTAGCTGACCCAATGGCAATCCCAGCAAAATACTTCCTAAACCTGCTTCAGTTAAATGTAAACTTGATTTCAGATCAGGAATACGGCTTGCCCAGCTTGCAAAGCAAATACCCTGACAAAAGAAAAATACTGATACTGCTATGCGTATCTGCAATTTTGAATAGTGGCTGGCTGATGGTGAAATGGTAATCAATGCTTAAAGGGAAAGCACAAATTTAATTTAAAACCGCTCATCATAAATATTATATAAAGAGGGCTTTTGCAGGATACAGCAGGACGGATGACCTTCTTTGAGTAAGTACTTTAGAGAGCTAAACTATTGCCATGTTTCGCTTGCCGGAGTTACATTCATTATTCCTCTGTTTATTCCTTGTCTGCACATCCGGATTAGTTGCGCAATTAAAAATTCCTGCTGTTTTTTCAGATAATATGGTTCTTCAAAGAAATAAACCATTGCCAGTTTGGGGAAAGGCAAATCCCGGAACAAGCGTAACTGTTTCATTTCTTTCACAGCAAAAAACGGCAATAGCAAATAAGGATAGTAACTGGTCGGTTACATTAGATCCATTGGTTTTGTCTGCAACTCCTGCTGGAAATGGATTGATCAGCAACGATGGCCAATCATTAACCTGGTTCAGCATAGCAGGGAAGGATGGAAAGTTTGTACCTGCAATTGCAGTAATAAAAAATAATGCAGTAGAACTTTTTTCAGCAGAAATAAAAAAGCCAAAGCATATACGCTTTGCATGGAATGAAACAGCACAGCCCAATTTCTTTAATAAAGATGGCCTGCCTGCTTTGCCTTTTCGTACAGATCATTTATAAAAAAATAAATCATGTATTTTAAAAAAATCAGTTTATTGTTTTTTGTTTTTATCAGTGTAACTGCATCTGCCCAGGTTGCCACTGCGCCTGCATGGGTGAAGAAAGTGGGTGCCAGATCATTCCCAACTGCCAAAACAATTTATACTGTCAATAATTACGGAGCAGTAAGTGATACAGTTACGGTTAATACAAAAGCAATTCAGAAAGCAATTGATGAATGTGCCGCAAAAGGCGGAGGCATTGTTGTATTTAAACCCGGTACTTATGTAACAGGTGCATTGTTTTTAAAAAATAATGTTCATCTGCGTATTGATAAAGCTGTATTGATTCTTGGATCAACAAATTTTGATGACTATCCTGATATTGACACCCGTATTGCCGGTATAGAAATGAGTTGGCCCGCAGCATTGATCAATGCTATTAATGTAAAGAATGTTGCCATTACAGGTGCAGGAATTATCAATGCAAGAGGAAAATTCTGCTGGGATAAATACTGGAGCACCCGGAAAGAGTATGATGCAAAAGGCCTCCGCTGGATTGTTGATTATGATGTAAAACGTGTGCGGACATTACTGGTACAGAGTTCATCAGATGTTACCGTAAAAGGATTGACATTTAAGAACGCCGGTTTCTGGACAGTACAGTTATTGTACTCAAACAACTTAACAGTTGATGGAGTGGTGATTAAAAATAACGAAGATGGAAGCGGACCAAGTACCGATGGTATTGATGTGGATTCATCAAGCTGGGTGCTGATTGAAAACTGTGATATTGATTGCAACGATGATAATTTTTGTTTGAAGGCCGGAAGAGATTGGGATGGATTAAGAGTGAACCGCCCGACAGAATATGTAGTGATCAGAAAATCGATTGCACGCAGGGGAGCAGGACTTGTAACACTGGGTAGTGAAACGTCAGGAGGCATCCGTCATATTTATTGTACTGATCTTGTGGCAAAGCATACTGACAATGGGTTGCGGATTAAATCAGCAACCACAAGAGGAGGAACCGTTGAAGATGTATATTTTGTTAACTCTGTTTTAGATTCGGTACGCAATGCTTACCAGTTTAATCTCAACTGGTATCCTGCTTACAGTTATTCTGAGTTACCAAAAGGTTACACTATGGAAACCATTCCACCACATTGGAAATCCATGCTGCAAAAAGTTACACCTGCCGAAAAGGGAACTCCTTATGCAAAAAATTTTTACATTCAAAATGTAAAGATCACCAATGCGCAAAAAGCATTTGAAGTAAATGGATTGCCGAATTCACAAATCGAAAACTTCCGTTTTCTGAATTCTTATATTTCAGCAGGTATATTGGGAACAATGGAATTTGCAAAGGGATGGGTATTCACCAACACTATAATAGAGATCACAACAAAACCTGAGGAAAAAAAGAAAACAGCAGCAGGTATTGAAGAACAGGAGCGTCTAAAACAATAATAATTATTTTATGAAAAAAAATTTATTACTGATAACGGTTTTTGTTTTGATGTTAGTTTCTGCAAATGCACAATACCAGATGGAGTATCTTACCCGTGGTGTATATGCAGTAAACAGCGGCAATGGAAAAGTATTTGTAAGCTGGCGTTTGCTCGGAACTGAAAACAATGATCTCTCATTTAACCTGTATCGTACTGTAAATGGTAAAACTGAAAAGCTCAACAAGGCTCCTTTGCAAACTGCAACAGGATTTACTGATGAATCAGTTGATACAAATACTGTAAACATTTATACAGTAAAAGCAATCATCAATAAAAAAGAAGAAGCAGCGGGCTCATCCTTTACATTACAGGCAGCTGCAAAACCATACTTATCCATCCCATTACAAACACCGGCAGGTTACTCTGCCAATGATGCAAGCGTGGGCGATATGGACGGAGATGGTGTATATGAAGTCATCATCCACATGGCCGGAAGAGCAAGAGACAATTCACAAGCAGGGCTTACTGATGTTCCGATTTTTCAATGTTATAAGCTTGATGGAACTTTTTTATGGCAGATCAATCTTGGAAAAAATATCCGTGAAGGGGCACATTACACGCAGTTCATGGTATATGATCTTGATTGTGATGGGAAAGCAGAAATAGCTATGAAAACGGCTGATGGTACAATTGATGGAAAAGGAAAAATGATTGGCGACAGTACAAAAGATTACAGGAATGAACGTGGTTATATTTTATCAGGTCCTGAATATCTAACTGTATTTA
>JANOIQ010000401.1:0-9345 GCA_031407835.1 Chitinophagaceae bacterium | reverse complement strand
TTAAAATCAAAATTAGGATCCTGGAAATTAATTATTGGCGAAACATAAGTAGTTGAATAAACAGGGCGTGCAGCCTGGATGGTAATACTGCCGGCGTATACATTTGGTTCTGTCATTTCCCTTAAATTAATCAGTATCTGGCAATTGATTTTTTCATTTGGTTTGAAAACATCATTTGTCCATTTACGATTATTCAAAAAATTTGTAAGAGATGATTCGAGTGTACGAAAAATTTTCCTGTCAACAGTTGAGGGTATCTGGTTATCTACTACCCTTACACGGGCATTTAATTCCTGTGCATAGCTGAATAAATGAAGACCAATTGAAAACAGTAAAATCAGTGCGGATTTAATCATTCATTACCTTTTTTAGCGTTTCAATAATATCTGTTGCTACCTCGGCTTTACTCTTCAAAGAAAACGAATATTCATTTCCTTTCTTATCAAAGATGTTGATTTTATTCGTATTACCTCCAAAGCCTGCGCCTTCATCATTCAGAGAGTTTAACACAATCATATCTGCATTTTTCGCTTTCATTTTTCCAATAGCGTACTTCGTTTCATTATTCGTTTCCAGTGCAAAGCCAACCACCCATTGTTTTGTTTTTTTTACAGCCCCGAGGCTGCCTAATATATCTTTTGTTCTTTTTAATTCTATCTGCAAAGATGCTTCTGTTTTTTTTAGTTTTTGTTCCGCAACTTCAACCGGTGTATAATCTGCAACTGCTGCAGACATAATTGCTATTGTACATGAACTGAATTCGTCCATACATACATTGTACATTTCGTCTGCACTTTTCACTCTGATGAGTTTTGAAAGCCTGCAATTTATGGTTTGATTAGATGGCCCAAGAACTAAAACAACGTCAGCCCCACGTACTGACAATTCTTCTGCAAGTGCAATTCCCATTTTTCCACTTGAATGATTACCGATGAACCTGACAGGATCAATTGATTCATAGGTTGGCCCAGCTGTAATGAGTACTTTACTTCCGGCAAAATCATTTCTGCTCAAAAAAAAACGCTCAATTTTTTCTATGACGATCTCTGGTTCTGCCATTCTTCCTTCACCTGTTAACCCGCTTGCAAGCTCACCTGTTTCAACTGGAATGACAATATTTCCAAACGACTTTATCTTATCAATATTATTTCTGGTGGATGTATGCTTCCACATGTCTTCATCCATTGCCGGTGCAACCATTACCGGGCATGCTGCAGATAAATAAACGGCGGCCAATAGATTATCGCACAAGCCATTTGCCAGCTTTGCAAGTGTATTACAACTTAACGGAGCAATCAGCATAAGATCAGCCCAGCGGCCAAGCTCTACATGATTTGCCCAGCTGTTTTCATCAAACAAATCAACTAACACCTTATTTTTCGAAAGAGTTGACAAAACAAGTGGAGACACAAAATCCTTTGCCGCAGGGGTTATTACTATTTTCACATCTGCCCCTTCTTTAACAAGTAAACGAACAAGCAATATTGATTTATAAGCAGCAATACTTCCTGTAATTCCCAATATTATTTTCTTTCCTTTCAGTTTCATTTACTGTGTAAAATAGAGCAAATTATGTAATATTAAAACGTTAATGGCGACCAGTGGCCGCCATTAAAAAGATATTTCTTATACTCTTAAGAAAACAAATCATTTTCTGCCCTGCGATGATAAATTTTATCATCTACAAACTCCTGTGTTGCCAGAAGTGCAGGATTAGGCATACGTTCATATGCTTTTGATATTTCAATTTGCTCTTTATTTTCATGAATCTCTTCAAGACTATCAGTATGACTTGCAAACTCTTCCAGTTTATTATGCAACTCCTCTTTGAGAGAAATATTAATCTGGTTGGCACGCTTTGCGATAACAGCAATAGATTCATACAGATTGCCAGTCTTAGCCTTCAAATCAGCAACATTTTTAGTTTCAACCACACTGCTTGTATTGGCACTAACTTTTCTTATCAGTCTGCTCATTTTTATTTGCTTTTAGATTGTTTTTAGATAAATTGAAATATTTTTCTGCGTCTTTTAATAATTTACTTTCCGGGAACCGATCAACAAAATCATAATACTCTTCAACTACTTTTTCAAATCGTTCCTGTTGCTTTTCCTCTACACTCATTCCGGCATACTGGAAATATGATTTAATGATCATCAATTTATACTCTTCGCCTTTTTTCGATTCTGGATAATGATTCAGCAAGTTGGTAAATGTTATTGCAGCTGCCCTGTATGAACCAACGTTATAATACAATTCAGCACTTTTAAAATCTTTCAGCTCCAGTTTTTCATAACACTCCTCAATGATGTTCTTTGCTTCCTGCTGTTTAGGCGATTCAGGATAATTATTCAAATGTGCCTGCATTAAACCAATCGTCTTTTGGGTAGATGTTTGATCCAGTTCCACTCTCGGCGATTGCTTGAAAAAGCTGTAAGCTCTCATATAATCTACGTCAGAAGCTCTTGTGCTTTTGGGGAATGCTTCCAGAAAGCCTTTAAAAAGATTTTCTGCATTCATATAATCCTTCTGGTAAAAGGCGCAATTTGCATATTTAAAATAAAGATCTTCAAATCTTGGATCGTTTCTCAGTAATGGAAACAAATCTTCATATAACATTTGCGCCTTACTGAACTTTTTATTCGCATAATACTGTTCAGCCATACCAAGCTTGTATTCAACGTCCTTACTCTTCAGAATTTTTGTAACTGCATTCCTGTTACAGGAAGTAAGAGAAAAGATACCCACAAAAAACACTAAAAAACTGATTCTGATATTCATAAAAGCCCACGAAGTTAAGTTATTTGGGCAAATTAGCCCCATCCCTTTTCAAATAATACTATTCCCGGTTAATCTTTTCATAAAGAAAAAGCCCCGACCATATGTCGGGGCTATATAAGCAATTAGTTCTGATTTATTACTTCTTTTCAGCACGGAGCTCAACTACTGAAGGATCACCTTCATGACAGTCATATTGAGCAACAACACGATCTGCGCTGATACCTTGTACTTCAACCAGGTATTTAACAATTGCATCTACACGCTTTTGTCCTAAAGCCTGACCAGATTTGCTCTTAGCAGCACTTCCGCAAACAATCATTTTACACTCAGGATTGCCACGTAAAGAGGAAGCTACACTACCGCACAATGCTTTTCCTTCAGCACTTAAAACTGTACTGTTACCAGTAAAATTAATGCTTGGAAGATCAACCAGGTTACAGGTTGGAGGAGCAATAACCGGGTTTTTGCAGCACTCAGGATCTGGACACTTACCTACGCCATCAGCATCAACTGGCTGACATTGTGTAGGAGTAATCAACTCTTTATCCTTACAATCAGGAACACCGTCGCCATCTGTATCACGGCTTACACCATGAGAATCAACCGGACATCCTGCCGGAGTATTAGGTTCGTTATCGAACTGATCAGTAACACCGTCGCCATCAGCATCATCCAAAACAGGCTTAGGCATTTTCATGTGACGTGGAGCGTTTAACTCATTATAAGCATAATCCAAAGGATTTAACCACCAAAGGGGTTCAACAGCTTTAGATCCAAGACTATAATTTAAGTTAACATTTGTATAATGCCAGGCATCAAAATCACGTGTCATTGCCGCATCACCCATTGAAGCTTCCTGCCAACGTTGACCATCAAGCAAGTCTTCCTTTACAATTGTAAGAACTTCTTCTATACCAACACTAAACCTCTTGCTTAATTTGAAAGCAACACCTACGCCAACCTGTGCAGATGGCTTGAAAGTCATACCAAATAACTTTGGACGACGCAAATTCTGACCTTCTGCAGCAGTTTCATACTTTTTATCCATTCCTGCTCTCAGGTCACGTAAAATGTCGCCTTTATTTTTATTTGCAACCTGATACTTGTTGTATACAGATCTAAACAAAGCAGTATATGGGAGACCACTGGCATCGAATGCATCAACTTTCGATTCGTAAATCATACCACCAATACCACCAAGACCATAAACAATAAACCCAGTCTTTGCTTTATGGAAACGAATATTATTCAGAGTGATGATTCCCTGTAAAGCCAATTGGTGAGATACTGTTCTGTAATTGTAGTAAACCGGGTCACCTGTAAGCTGTCCCATTGGATAAGGCAAAAAGCCGTTTGTACTTTGCAACTGACGAAGATTGCCACTATTAGGCGGACTTTGTACATTAATAGGAGCAATATAATTTGATTTCCATGCTGGATTCTTACCATAATTGAACGCAGGATTCCAGTTCATGCCTTTTGCAATACCGCCACTGTATGCCAGTCTTGCAGAAAAAATGTACCCAAATGCTTTTCTAACATGAGCGCCCCAGCCTATTTGCGGGACACGTGAAGTAACATCGCCGCTGATTAGTACATTACCAACACTTAATCCGATTTCCCACTGGTTACGTGGTTTTGCCGGAAAGGGATATTGATTCTGTAAAAATTCGCTGTGCTGTGATTTTCCGTTTTTTGGAATGAGAGATGAGTCTTTCCAATCATAGCTCTGAGCAGACAGATTGGTTAAGATTAAACATAGGGCCCCCAGAAGGAGACTGTACTTTTTGCTTGCCATAGTTGTTGTATTAAGTTTCGATAATTCCTGATGATTATTGCAAAAATAGATATCCGTGACTAAAAAACGCAAAAATTTTAATATTTATTTACAATAATTATACGTTAAGAGACTTTTTGAACAATCAAAAAGTTGCTTTGGGTTCAAAATAAATGAAAGATGTTCAATTAATGTAAATTGCCGTTTCATGAACTCTTCGCAACAAATACAACTTCTGGTAAAAGATGAATTGCTTGAATTTGAAGAAAAATTCAAATCGGCAGTAAAAAGCAGAGTATCCTTACTTGACAGGATTATGCAGTACATTATTAAACGAAAGGGCAAACAGGTTAGGCCAATGTTTGTTTTTCTGAGTGCGAAGCTTTTTGGAGATATTACTGAAAGCACACATCGGGCAGCAGCCTTGGTTGAATTACTCCATACTGCAACGCTTGTGCATGATGATGTTGTTGATGAATCAATGGAAAGAAGAGGCTTTTTCTCCATTAATGCTCTCTGGAAGAACAAAATTGCTGTGCTTGTTGGTGATTACCTGTTATCCAAAGGCCTTCTTTTATCCTTGAAAAATGATGATTTTACCACTTTAAAAATACTATCGGAAGCGGTTGAAAAGATGAGCGAAGGAGAATTACTTCAAATTGAAAAAACAAGAAAACTCAACCTTAGTGAGGACGTATATTTTGAAATTATCAAGAATAAAACCGCCTCGCTTTTGTCTTCAGCATGTGCTGCGGGAACCTGGTCAACAACAAATGATCTATTTAAGACGGAGCAAATGAAGCTTTTTGGTGAAAAGGCCGGTATTGCTTTCCAGATCAAAGACGATCTGTTTGACTATGGAAGTGAGTCAATCGGGAAACCAACAGGGAATGATATCAAAGAAAAAAAACTCACACTTCCTTTAATTTATACGCTTAATACTGTTAGTGCTGCCAAGAAAAGAGAACTGATTTATATCATTAAAAATGAAAACAGGCAGAAGAAATACGTAAACCAGGTTATTGAAGAGGTAGTAAAAGCCGGTGGAATAGATTACGCTACACAAAAAATGAATCAGTACAGGGATGAGGCGATTGTTATATTACATCAGTTCCCTGAAAATGAAATCAGAAATGGTCTTGAATCGTTAGTACGTTTTACAACCGACAGAAAATACTAACTGCATGCAAAAAAGATGGACCCTTTTGCAGGCCGACTTAACTAAAACCCAAGCACTTGCTGCAGAGCTGAAAATTCACCCAACTATCTGCAAAATACTTGTTCAGCGTGGTATAGATACTTTCGACAAAGCAAAGAATTTCTTTCGCCCGCAGTTAAGCGATTTGCATGATCCCTGGCTAATGAAAGATATGCTGAAAGCAACAGACAGAATTCTTTCGGCTTTTGCTCAGCAAGAAAAAATTCTTGTATTTGGCGATTATGATGTTGACGGAACTACCAGTGTGGCCTGTATGTACCAATTCCTGGTATCTGTGTATGAAAAAGAACTTGTTGAATTTTATATTCCTCACCGTTACAGGGAAGGTTATGGTATTTCAAAACAGGGAATTGATTTTGCCAAGGCAAATGGATTTACATTAATTATATCGCTTGACTGCGGAATAAAATCCATTGAATTAATTACGTATGCCAGAGAACTGAAAATAGATTTTATTGTTTGTGATCACCATCTTCCCGACGACATTCTTCCACCGGCAAAAGCGATACTTAATCCTAAACAAAAAGATTGTGGCTATCCTTATAAGGAATTATGCGGATGTGGTGTTGGATTTAAACTGATAACAGCCTTAGCACAAAAACTGGGTATTGCTGACGAAAAAATCAATTGTTATCTCGACCTAGTGGCTACAGCCATTGCAGCTGATATTGTTCCAATAACCGGCGAAAACAGGATACTTGCTTTTCATGGCTTGAAACAGGTAAATGATCAGCCCTCCAATGGTATAAAAGCTTTGATGTTTTTAAGCAAAGCAGATAAGATCATGCACATCAATAACCTGGTGTTTATGATTGCACCCAGGGTAAATGCTGCCGGCCGAATGGATGATGCAAAAAAAGCCGTGCAGATGTTTATTGCAGAAACTTATGAAGAAGCGTTAAACTATGCAGAAATGCTGCATGCAGATAATGATGAACGAAAGGAAGCCGATACAACAATTTCTGAAGAGGCTTTAGCTATGATTAATGGCAGCGAACTTCTTAAAGCAAAAAAATCAACTGTATTGTTTCAACCGCATTGGCACAAAGGTGTGGTTGGAATTGTAGCTTCCCGTTTAACCGAACATTATTATCGCCCAACGATTGTGTTGACTCAAAGTGGTGATTATGCAGCCGGGAGTGCCAGAAGTGTTAGTGGATTTAACTTGTATGAAGCTGTTCACGCCTGCCGTGAACATTTACTTGGTTATGGTGGTCATTTTGCAGCTGCGGGATTAACCTTACTTCCTCAACATATTGAAGCTTTTACCAACGCATTTGAAGAAGTGGTGAGCAAAACAATTACACCTGAGCAATTGGTTCCTGAGATAGTTATTGATACTGAACTGTCATTTACTGACATCCGACCGGGATTTTTTAATATCATTAAACAAATGGAACCGTTTGGCCCTGAAAATATGCGACCTGTATTTATTAGCCGGCATGTAACTGATACAGGGTTCAGTAAAATTGTAAAAGAACAGCATCTGCGTTTGGTTGTAAAACAAAACGATGTTGTTCTTACAGGTATTTCTTTCAGGGCAGCTCATTTATTTCCCCTTGTTCAGCAGGGATCATTTGATGTATTATATACCATTGATGAAAACGACTGGAACGGCACCATCAGTCTTCAATTAAAAGTGATTGATATAAGACCCTCTGCAATATCTTGAAGATTTTTCAACAAATACGGTACTTCCTTTATATAGCAACCAAATGGGGGGTGAGGCTTGGTTTCTTTACATTCTATCATGAGTTGAAAGGAGAAAGAAAATATCGGATCAATACAACGTCGTTTAATAATCTTTCCCGTTTCAATATAACCGGCGACCAGTTTGTGCATGCAACTGCTTATATGCCGGTGAATTATTTCACAATTGAACAATTGTTTTCTCATTTACCTGAAAATGCGAGAGCAGGGACATTTCTTGATATTGGTTGCGGCAAAGGAAGGGCTATGTGCGTTGCAGGACATTATGGTTTCAGTAAAGTATGCGGAATTGATTTTGCAAAAGAGATGATTGATGCAGCAGAAAAAAACCTCAGGGAAACAAAACAGGGAATACCGGGGCTGGATTACCAATTATGGTGGCAGGATATGAGCCTGTTTGAACTAGAAAAGGAAGTAAGCACTGTTTTCATGTTCAACCCCTTTGATGAAGTACTGATGAAAACTGTAGTACAAAAGATTAGCAGTTCTCTTAACAAGCATCCCCGCCCCTTCTACCTATTATACGCAAGCCCATGGCATGAGGAATTATTTTTCGGTGCAGGGTTTGACGTGCTATACAGGATAAAAAAGTACAATTACCTGGAAGGGGTTATTCTCCATCAAAACTAAAATTCCTTTTTTTTAAAAAAAGTTGATAACAAGAGAATACTCTTATTGTTAATAAATAATTTATATTAGAAACCCATTCTGATAAGCTGCCAGACTTAGATTTGTTGCCACACGAAACTTTACTTTATGAGAAAATTTTACACGTTTTTAATTATTTCAATATGTACTAACAATTCTTTTGCACAAACGAATCCTTCTGTTCAAGCAATTCCTTATTCACAGGATTTCAGTTTGGTTGCTCACTCATCTACAACTTATCCTTCCGGTTGGCAAGGATGGACAATTGCAACTGCCCCTGGCACTGCTTTTAACACAGTCAGCCCAATTGCAGACAGGGCATTGGTAGCAAATTCCGGAGCTTCAGTAAACAGTGGAAATGTTCACAATTACAATGGCAAATTAGGTTTTCTTAATACAGGCTCACTTGATCTTACTCTTGCTTTAGCCTTAGATGGCACAGGAAAGTCAAACATTCAAGTTTCCTATGATATTATGACCATCAGAAATCCATATGATGGAACAACTAATACCAGGATCAATGAAGTAACCTTACAATACAGAGTTGGTGCCTCAGGAGCTTTTACAACACTTACTGGTATAGAATATCAAAATAATACAACCTTACAAACAGGAGCAGGAGTTACTTCGCCACAAAATTTGCAGATTAAAACCATTTCATTGCCTGCAGCCTGCGATAATCAACCAATTATTCAATTAAGATGGGCGAGCAGGCAAGTAAGTGGGGGAGGTTCCAGGCCCAGTTTTGCAATCGACAATCTAAATGTTACTGCTACAGGAGGGCCAGCTCTTCCAACAATTTCAATAACATCACCGGTAAATCCTGCTGAGCCTTCTGCAAATGGCAGTTTTACTATCACATTAAGTGCACCAACTCCAGCAGATGTTACAGTAAATTACACTATTGCGGGAACAGCTACTGCCGGAACAGATTATACCCTATTAAGCGGAACTGCTACTGTAACTGCAACCAATTCAAGTGTAGTGATCCCTATTTCTGTTCTGGATGATCTTGTAAGTGATCTGGGTGAAACAATCATCATTACCCTTCAGCCAGTTGTAGGATATACCTTCGGATCGCCTTCATCTGTTACACTTATAGTTGCCGACGATGATTTCTCTATTACAAATCTTGGAACAATACAAGGCAGTGGCTTAACTGCTACATCTGGTAACTTTGGTGTTGAAGCTATTGTAACCGGTGTATACC
>JANOIQ010000391.1:0-3105 GCA_031407835.1 Chitinophagaceae bacterium | reverse complement strand
CGTTTATTCATTGATGCTGAATTGACGGATGATGCTGATCGTTATCGTGTTTATGAAGAAGCTAAACTGAATTATTCTGCTGAACGGATTGATACTGCTGAATTTTACATTCAGCCAACAGGATTACTGCAGCAAAATGATTTCCGCAAACAATACATTGAATGCTTTGATTGGAAGGAAATAAAAGCATTTTTTAAAACCGAAGATGATCTTGGTTTTGATTTATTTTCTGCAGTATTTTATCTCATTACCCGATACGAAGAATATCTTGAACATGAGCCTGATGAATATGGACGGTATGCTCACTGGAATTCATTGGCCTGGAAAGAAAAGTTTTTAAGTACACCAGTAATTGATATCTGGCTGTTGAAATTTAATCAGGAACTTGAATCTAAGTTCACCAATCTCAAACTTCAAACTTCAAATTTTGAATTCCTCCCAACTTACGACATTGATATTGCCTGGAGTTATAAGAACAAGGGGTTTATCAGGAGCTTTGCTGCTTCATTAAGCAAACCATCATCAATAGCAAAACGATTAAAAGTAATTGCCGGAAAAGAAAAGGATCCCTATGATTCTTATGACTGGCTGAAGCAATTGCATGAGGAGAATAATCTTCAACCCATTTACTTTTTCTTAGTTGCGGCGGAGAACAGTGAATATGATAAAAATATTTCTCCAAAGAAAACGGCGCTTCAGCAGTTGATTCAGTCAACAGCAAAACAGGCAATCATTGCCTTGCATCCTTCAACACAGAGTAACACCAACAAAGAATTACTGGCGAAGGAAAAAAATGTATTACAGCAGATCAGCGGTAAAAAAATCACGGCTACCCGTCATCACTATATTTTATTTCATATGCCGCATTCATACCGTGAACTGATTGCTGCCGCATTTACAGATGATCACAGTATGGGCTACGGAACTGTAAATGGATTCCGTGCTTCCACTTCGCATTCTTTTTTTTGGTACGATTTGGAGAAAGAAGAAACAACTTCACTGCAGATTCATCCTTACGCATATATGGAAGCCAATTCGTTTTACGAATTACATCAATCACCTGCAGAAGCATTGGAAGAAATGAAAAAACTCGCAGAAGAAGTGAAGAAAGTGAACGGCACATTCATCTCTATTTTTCACAATCATATGCTGGGTACTGATGAAATGTTTAAAGGCTGGAAAGAGATGTATAAAGAATTCGTGTCTGACGTCTCGAAGAGCGTCTGACACATATTCAGTTCATAAACTTTGCCAATGGTTCATCACCGATGCTCATTCTTCGATCCTTCCAGCATCTGCATTAATTCCTTCATCTCCGGATCACTTAAGTAACGCCATTTGCCAAGGGCAATATTCCCCAATTGAATATTCATGATACGTACACGACGTAAACTCACAACATCGTAACCAAATGCTTCACACATTCTTCTTATCTGGCGATTCAATCCCTGCTTTAGAATGATAGAGAAACTCTTGCCGCTCAATGTCCTCACTTTACAGGGCAACGTAGTTGTATCCATGATATGAACACCCTTGCTCATCTTCGCTGCAAAATCTGGCATTAATTTTTTATTGACTGTAACGAGGTATTCCTTTTCATGTTCATTCCCTGCACGCAGAATTTTATTAACGACATCTCCATTGTTAGTGAGAAAGATCAAACCTTCTGAATCTTTATCCAATCGTCCAATAGGGAATATTCGTTTAGGATGATTGATGAAACGGATAATATTGGTGCGGTCTTTTTCATCTGTTGTAGAAGTAATATTCAATGGTTTGTTAAAGGCAATGATAAACTGATTTTCTTTTGCTGCTGATTTTACTTTCAGCAATTCATCATCAATATGAATTTTGTCTGAAGCAGAAACTCTTGAAGCTGCTTTTGCCTTTTTTCCATTGATGGCAACCCGTCCCTGTTCAATAAGCCTGTCGGCTTCCCTGCGTGAACAATAACCTGTTGCACTGATGTACTTATTAAGACTGATTTTTTCTTCGGCCATGTGTCAAAAGTAAGCAAGCATTTGGTATCGACGAAAATGTATTAATTTGATTAAAAATTAAATAGTTCTTTTCTAGTAAATGATAATATTTTGAATATTAACGAATGAAAGCGATTGTAATCATCCTGTTTATGCTATGTAGTTTTTCTCCGACCTACCTTCCTGTTTTACGGGATCCTACAGTAGTGAAAATTAATGATACTCTTTATGCAGGAATCAGCGAAGTCTCTCTTCAACAATGGAAGCAATTTCTATTTGAATCAAAAAAAGGAGCTTCAATGAGTAAAGCAGAAAGGAGATATTTTGAGAGGGATTCTCTTTATTGGAAATCAGTTTCAAAGCGGTTTGGAGGTATTCCTTCAGATTACTTTTTAAATCCGGAATACAGTATGTGTCCTGTTGTAGGTATTTCTTATGAAGAAGCTGTTGCCTTTTGTGATTGGGTTACTTTAAAAGTTCGTTATCAATTTAAAAACGGTCATCAATACACTTACAGGTTGCCTACAGAAGGTGAATGGGAGTATATTTCTTCATGTGAAAATAAAGCTGATAAGAATACGAAAAACGCTATGAAAATTTATAACACGTCCGATAAAGTTATAAATGAGGCGGTTCTGTCAAGAAAATTCCAAACGAACAGCTACTGTTGTAATTATGATTTTCGATTATTAAGTGGTTATGATTCTCACAAAAATAGCTGTGGCCTTGTTAATATAAAAGGTAATGTATCTGAAATGGTTCAGGGAAAAAACATATCAAAAGGAGGAAGCTATAAACAAACACTTTTTGAAAGCAACTTGTCAAATAAGCAGCATTACTCAAAGCCTGAACTTTGGCTTGGTTTCAGATACATTTTGGTGAAAAAATAAATTAAGCAAATCATACATCCATCACATCCCTCTGTTCATCGGCTGTTTTCTTGAAAGCTCTGTTCACAAGATAAACGCCAAGCAAGGTAACAAGTCCGCCAATGGTTAATATGAGTGTCAGCTTTTCTCCAAAAATGAAAGCACCTAATAATACTGCTACAACCGGGTTGATATAAGCATAAATACTTGCCTGTTCTGTTGGCAGGTTTTGCAATGCATACAGGTAACACACAAAC
>JANOIQ010000148.1:0-4746 GCA_031407835.1 Chitinophagaceae bacterium | reverse complement strand
AGAAAGAAAGAACTGTTTTTTTCTGTTTGCTGATTGATGTGTTGCAGAGCTGCTGCGCTCATCACTTCAGTTGTAGAAATGGCAATTAGTGGTATTTGCAAAGCATAGCACAACCCTTTTGCTGAAGAAAGACCAACTCTTAAACCAGTATAAGAACCAGGCCCCGAAGTAACAGCAATGGCATTTACATCTGTAAGAGTGAGTTTGGTTTCATACATCATTTCTTTAATGGCCGGCTGCAAAAAGGAGGCATGATCTTTTTGCTGGTGATTCACTTTTATGCAAAGAACTTCTTCATCTCTGGCTAATGCAACAGATGCATGAGTGGCGGATGTATCAATACAAAGAAGCAGTGCCATATCAGTGATTTGTTTTGTATGAAAGTAAAGATTCTGCAGGCAGATAACGTTCATCTTCTTTTGCAAGTTTTTGCAACAGTTGAATGATCCGTTGTTCACCCAGCTCATTACACCATTCAAAAGGACCAAGCGGATAATTAGTTCCAAGCTTCATGGCCGTATCAATTTCTTTAACTGATGATACATTTTCCTGTTTCGCCAGGAAGGCTTCATTCACAATCATACTTACTGTTCTTGCCGTAACAAAACCAGGCACATCAGCAGTTTCGTAAAAGGAAAGCTGCCACTGATTGAATAAATGCTGAAACAATTGTTGACGTGCAGTTGAAAACTCAATACAATTTCGGCTGATGAAAAAAGGCCAGTGATTGAAGCGGGCAATGGGAGATAGTTCTGCCTGTAATTCTTTTAATGTATACACTACAGAGCCAATCAGCACAGGAATGGAAGATGATGTATAACTGCTGATCCGCTCTGGATGTTCTTCAAATTCCGCATCAATCACACAATCAAAACCAATGAGCCCTGAGGCAGGAATTTCAATGGCAAACACAGATTCTGTGCCTTCAAAAGGAATTTTTTTCCCGAATAAGTAAGAAACAGGATTGCTGCAAATGATGAGAATTTTCATGCCCCGCAAATTTACAGTGCTGAAATGCGAAACGGGATTTTTTTTATACCAAATTGGATTTATAAATTGGGCCAAATATTCCCGGTATAATACCGACAGAAATTGAGTTTAGGTTAAATTAATTGGGCTGTTTAAGTTGTCTCGTCGGTATTACTGCTAAAAAACTAAGTTTGTAGTATGATGGAAAAGAAAATAATTGAAACCGGTCAGGCGCCAGCACCTATCGGTCCATATAATCAGGCAGTTGCTGCTGGTGGGTTTTTATTTATCTCCGGGCAAATATGTATTAAACCTGGAAGCAGTGAACTCAACAATCCCGATATTCAGACTGAAACGCACCAGGTAATGAATAACCTGAAAGCAATTCTTACAGAAGCCGGGCTTGATTTCAACAACATTGTCAAAACAACGATCTTCCTGAGTGATATGAATCTGTTCAGTGATGTGAATGAAATCTATGGCAAATATTTCAGTGGCGCATTTCCTGCACGTGAAACAGTTGCTGTACAAGGCTTGCCGAAAAATGTGAATGTGGAAATAAGTATGATTGCCGTAGTAAATCAATAAAAAAAACGGTTGATTAAAGATCAACCGTTTTTTTTATTAGAGTTTAATTTCTTCTTCATGACTATCGAAGAAGTGATATTCAGTAAGATGATAAGATGTATTTGCTTTCACCTTAATTTTTTGTTTGTATTTCCAGCTCCATTTCATTCGTCTTGATGGTAACCCTTTTCTTAAATAGGCTTCCATAATCGGATGAACAGAAATAGTTAGGCCATTGTGTTTCTGCATCACCAGGTAACTGAGATTTTTTTCTATCTCGTCTTCCAGTATCAATGCAGATGAAACTTTACCTGTACCATTACAACTCGCACAAACTTCCTGTGTGTTGATATTCACTTCAGGCTTCATTCGCTGCCTTGTAATCTGCATCAACCCGAATTTCGAAATTGGCAGAATTGCATGCTTCGCCCTGTCTGATCGCATGCACTCTTCTACCGCTTCAGCTAGACGGCGTTTGTTATCGGGCAACTTCATATCAATAAAGTCAACCACAATAATTCCACCCAGATCCCGTAAGCGAAGCTGTCGTGCAATTTCTTCAGCAGCTTCCAGGTTGGTTTGCAGCGCATTCTCTTCCTGGTTCGTGCTTACACTTTTGTAACCACTGTTTACATCAATTACATGAAGTGCTTCTGTATGTTCAACAATAAGATAAGCTCCACTTGCAAGGTTCACTGTTTTTCCAAACGAACCTTTCACCTGTTTGGTAACACCAAAACTGTCAAAGATGGGCGATCCATTCTGGTAAAAACTGATAATATCTGCTTTTTCAGGAGATACTTTTTGAATATAAGCCAGTGCATCATTGTAAATGTTTTTATCATTTACAACTATACGGTTGAAATCAGCATTTAATAAATCACGGAGAATGCTGGTTGTTTTATCTGTTTCGCCGAGAATTTTAGCAGGAGGAACAGCACTTTTCAGATTATGCTGAATCTGCTGCCACATGTTGATGAGGTTATTGAGATCTTCATGCAGTTCAGCAGTATTCTTTCCTTCGGCAGCTGTTCTTACAATTACGCCAAAGTTTTTTGTTTTGATGGCTTCAACAATTTTCTGCAGCCGCTTTCTTTCATCGCTTGAATGAATTTTGCGGGAAACAGCTACAATATCATTGAAAGGGGTAAGTACAACAAAACGTCCGGGCAAAGAAATTTCGCAACTGAGACGTGGGCCTTTTGCTGCGATTGGTTCCTTCAAAATCTGCACGAGTACATTGGGCTTACCATTCAGTACTTCGCTGATTTTTCCTGTTTTGATAATTTCTGCTTCTGTTTGAAACTTACCAAAATCGGGAATACCTTCACTTTTATCGGCTACAGATTGAGCAGTAAATTTTAAAATAGAACGCACATAGGGACTAAGGTCGGTGTAGTGAAGAAATCCATCCTTCTCAAAACCAACGTCCACAAATGCAGCATTCATACCCGGGACAAGTTTTTTCACCTTCCCCAAATACAAATCACCAACAGTAAAACTGGCATCATGACTTTCCTGATGCAGCTCTACAAGTTTTTTGTCTTCTAACAATGCAATTTCCACCCCGGTTGGAGCAGAATTAATGATCAGTTCCTTGTTCACTTGTTACGTCTTTAAATAATTGAACCATTCTTACTTCACCTGATCAGGAAGGAATAAACCACATACAGCATGAGTATACAAGCAAGCAGACTGATTTCTGTAGTGGCCATAGCGAAGCAGAGCCCCGTTATACCGGGACTCCGTTCAATTAAGAAGATTATTTATTCTTCTTCTTATGACGGTTCTTTCTGAGACGTTTTTTACGTTTGTGTGTAGCAATTTTATGACGCTTTCTTTTCTTTCCGCAAGGCATAATTAAATCAGATTTACGTTCGTTAAAAAATCAGGTTTATAATATCTTAATGTGTTCTTCTATTTGTTTCATCATTTCCGGGTTGCTGCGAAATTTTTTTTGTGCTTCCAGTGTTTTCACTGTTTGCGCAAACTGCAGAAACCATTTCTTTGCATTCTTCTTGTCACCATTCTGTTCGTAAGCATCTGCCAACCTTATCATGGCTTCCAGATTTTGCGGTTCTAATTGTAATACTTTTTCAAAGCGTTCAATTGCTTTAGGCCATTGCCCGCTTACAAAAGAACCAACTCCAAGCATATAATGTGCAAATGCATTAGCAGAGTCTTTTTGTACTGCCTCCCGTATCAATCCAATTCCTTTCATTGGCGGTTCATTGCCGGCACCTCCAAAGAAATAGGTACTGCCAAGGCCGATTTTGGTGGAATCGTTACCGGGATTCAGTTCTAAAGCCTTTTCAAATAACTCCTTTGCCTCTTTTGCCATCCAAACTTTTAAGGGTTGTTCCTGTACGGTTTGAAGTTCACCTAAAAACAAATGGGCAGCAAAGGTGAGGTTTTTCTCCGAATTTTCCAACTTAGCAGATTCAGCAAGATATTTCGCATAAGGAACAAACGCTCCAATCGAATCCATCCAGAAAGCCGACAGCTTTCTGTACACCTGTATCTGCTGATTTTTTATATCGCCTCTTACAACTGAGTTTTCCCACTCTGTTACCTTTTGTAATTGTGAGGGGGTTAGCCTTTTTTTCGCCAATCCCAGCATGGTGGCAAAATCAAGCGTCTCTATTGGAGCTTGGGGAGGAGCAGCTGCAACAGGTTTATGATCGTGGTTATCCTCTTTTTTTGGACTGGTACGTCCAAAAAAGAACAAAAGAAAAACTGCTGTGATTGCAGCAGTTATATAAATAATTTGTTGCCTGTTCACTTTTCTGAAAAATTGAACTGCAAAGCTAAAGGAAGGCAGCCATTAAACGGCAGAACTGTTTGATTTAACTTCCCTTAAAATGGCTTTTTACTTCCTGCACAAATTCTTTGGCGGGTTTAAAAGCCGGAATATAATGTTCAGGAATATGAACAGCTGTATTTCGTTTGATATTCCGTCCAATTTTGGCCGCTCTTTTCTTGGTTATAAAACTTCCAAAACCTCTGATATAAATGTTCTGCCCGGCCGTTAAAGAATCTTTTACTTCTTTAAACATCGTTTCAAGCGTAACAAGTACATCAACCTTTGGAATACCCGTTTTTTCTGAAATTTGATTCACCAGATCTGCTTTTCTCATTCTGAAAAATTTTATGGTTCTGACTATTGTGCAACTAAGATCATGAAATATTTTTAAAATCCGAAAATTTTTG
>JANOIQ010000329.1:0-1570 GCA_031407835.1 Chitinophagaceae bacterium | reverse complement strand
TTTATTATTTTCTTTTACCGGACCAACTGTATTTTCCCAAAGTTCTTCACTGTCGCCCAATGAAATAAAATGAAAGTTCTGCTGATAATAATAATCTAATGCCGCTAAATAGCTGGGCTCTGAATTCATGAAATCATCGCTGCCATTTTTTGCTCCTTTATGCTGATCGCTGAAGATGATGAAGCGGTCGGTATCAGGATTCATATCCATCACCAATCCTTTTTTGCCCGGGTTTTCCAGGCTGTGTTCATACAGTTTCGTGAGTGCAGTATGTACACGTTGAAGATCGGGCTTGCTGGAAAATTTATTAGCCAGCCAGATGACAGGTTTAGTTAAAATCTTTTGCAGGAATCGACGCATGATTAAAATTAGCGATTCAGGTTTTATCTGTGCAGGAATTCAAATATTAAAAAAGCTGATGCAGTATTGCATCAGCTTTTTTAATCAAAGGTTTTTTTAAAACTGAAATCCGATCCGTAAAAAGAAACGCATCCCGTTTCCGCCCATCTGCACAGCATCCCATGGTCCGCCGGTTTCGTTATTAAAAGCCCATCCTTTTGCACCGGGTGCAACGCCAAGATCAGGATGAACATTCAGTAAATTATCAATGCCGCCATATAAACTAACCTGTTTGCTGAGTTTATAACCAACATACAGATCTGTTACAAGCTTACCATTATATATGTATTGATCAGGAACATATACTGAAGAGTTTGCATCAAGAGGAACCTGTGGATTGATACCCAAACCATCTTCACCATAGCCTAATAAATCTATTTCACCAAAATAAGTAAATCTTGTTCCAACAGTAAGATTGCTGCAACCATATTCAAAGTTGAATGCAAATTTTGTTTTCGGTGCAGAGGCAAGAATGAACTTCTGTTCACGCTCACTTAAAAAAGTAGAACGTAAAAAAGCTGACCCATTGAGTTTTGATGGAACATTGATGTCATCAATCGTCATGGTTTGAAAGTTCGCTGTAAACAATCCACGGAAACTGTTTTTACCCCAGCGCTTATTGTAATCCATCACCACATCAATTCCTTTGTTGGTGGTGTTTACCGCATTTGCAAAGAACTGTGCATAGCTAACATTTAATGCGTTTAGTTTGGCAGCCAATGCCGGATCAAGATTTGGATCGGATGCATCGAACTGGCCTGATAATACAACACGGTCTTTTACGTTCACTAAATAACCATCAATGGTGATAGTAAATTCATTCACCGGTTTCCAGGTAAAGCCTAAACTGAAGTTGGTACTTTTTTCCTGTTTTAATTCCGGTATGCCTGCCAGTTTGGTCAACTCACTATAGTTAGGTGCAATTTTTACTTCAGCAATATTTCCTCCCTGCACAGTTGTGAATGTTGAACTGAAATTGATCTGTTGTAAAGAAGGTGCACGGAAACCAGTGCTGAAGGAACCACGTATATTAAAGGTGGGTGTAACTTTTAATCGTGTGGCAATTTTATAGTTATGTGTAAAACCAAAATCACTGTAGTTTTCAAAACGTGCTGCAATATTAACTAAAAAACTTTTTGTGATATCAAACTCAGCATCACCATATGCACCG
>JANOIQ010000306.1:0-14629 GCA_031407835.1 Chitinophagaceae bacterium | reverse complement strand
ATTGCACAGAAGAGCGAAGGTTGTATGCGTGATGCACTGAGCATCATGGATAAGATTGTGAGCTTTACCAATGGCGAACTCACTTACCAGAATACATTAGAGCATCTGAATATTTTAGATGCTGATTATTTTTTCAAACTGTTAGATGCGATGCAGCAACAGCAACTGGCTGATGCCATGCTGCTGTTTGATGATATCAACCGCAAGGGCTTTGAAGGTGATATGGTATTGAATGCCATGAGTGAATTTTTCAGGAACCTGCTGGTTTGCAAAGATGAAAAAGTAGCCAACCTGTTAGAGGTTGTTGAAAGCTTCAAAGACAAATACATTGCTGCTGCGAAAAAGACTTCTGCTTCCTGGATCATCAGTGCATTGAACCTGCTGAATGAATCAGAGATCAATTACAAACAGGCACGTAATAAACGCTTGCATGTTGAACTGGCGCTGATTAAACTCACTTACCTGCAACAGGCCATTGACCTTTCATCTGATAAAAAAAAAGTAACTGATAAAGCAAAGGCTGTTCAGTTCAGGGCATTAAAACCGATGAGTGTTGGTGAAGTGCTTAAGGTGGATAACAATACGCAGCATACAGGTGCGAAGTTGATGGTAGAAGAACCGAAGCAAAGTTATAAAACTGAAACTGCCAGCTATCAGCCATCTGCCTTCATTAAAACTACGGCGGACAAGCAAGCTGCAACAACTGTAAAACCACAAACTACAAACTCTGCATCCGGCAGTGGAGTGAAAGGCGGCCTTTCCAGAATCCGTCAGAAAATTTCAGACGAGAATAATCTTGTTACTATTCAATCAAAGCCAATAGATGCTGAACAGTTAAGTATTGCCTGGCAGGAATTTATTCTCAAATTAAAAACGGCGCAGAAGCATTCGGTTGTTTCCACAATGGAAATGATGGAATGTAAAATGAAAACGGAAGAAGTGTTTGAAGTGATCTGTTACGGTAATATTCAGTTAGGCTTTTTGAAACAGGAAAAAACGCAACTGCTGGAACATATGCAGCATTTCTTTCATAATTCATCTATCAATATACATATAGAATTGATTGAAGCTCCGGAAGAAAATAATCCTGCTGACCGCCCTCTTTCTACGAAAGAACAATTTATGAAGATGACCGAAAAATATCCATTGGTAAAAGAATTAAAAGACCGGCTGGGGATGGAGCTGGATTATTAAAAACATTTGTTTTCTTGATTTCAGGCTAACTAAATCATCCTGACTTTCCATTAATAATTTTTGAGAACCTGGGTAAGGTTTGCTCACTGTCATCGTACAATATCAATTTCTTTTGAGCTGAATATAAAAACATGGAGGGATACTTTCTTGGTTTGAATTTCCTGATAAACTCATTATTCAGGTCAAGTAAGAACGTACTATTTCTCTTGCCTTTCAGGTTATTCCCGTATTTATTCAGAAACATAGCCGTGGTGGCAGGATTGTCAATTGTAATAAAATATACAGCTGCTTTATCGAACTCCCGGTGATGCTGATTCATATACTGAAAAGCATGCTGACAGTGATCGCAGGTTGCATCAAAAAAAACAAAAAACAACATTTTACCCTGAGCCAGATTAGTATTCGTAAAAATACTTTTATCCTGTTTATACAGTTTAAATGCTGGAACAATTTCAGCAGGTCCCTGTGCGGAAATTGTTCCAGAAATGATTAGAAATAAAAGAAGCCCTTTAGTTTTCACTTATATGAAATTTCTGAATGATTTGTACTTTTACGATTACCTGTGTTTCCAGATACTGTTTAGCCCGGTATATTCAAGTGTTTTTATTTGCAGACTATTTTGTGATTGAATATAAATTTGACTGAATGGTTTATTCGGGAAAAAAACATCTGTCATTACGGAAAGACCATCATCTGCAAATAATTCCAGGGAAGCACAATCAATAATAAAAGTAATCCTGCAGCCGGATTTTTTTGATATTCTTGCTGCAGTATGGCGTTCTGCAAATCCCTTTTCAAAATTTGTTTTACCTGATTTTGTACGATCAATAAAAAACTGATTTGTTGCCTTGTCATAGCCTGCAACCAACTGCTCACCCAGATCATTTGAAAGAATGAAATTAAAACTTTCCAAATTCTCCGAAAACAATTGAATCATTGCGGGACCATTCAAAGAACCTGCAGTTGCAGTAAGATTGTAATTCTCAACTTTAATATTCCCGATCAGTTTTGTTTTATTTTGTATCGCTTTTAATTCTTTTACGGGCCGGGAAGCTATATAATATTTATTGTCTACTTTTTGAACAGTCAGTTCCCTTGGTAAAGTAGCAGCTCCCCTCCATTGAGTTGTAGGCACCACATTTGCGTATTGCCAGTTATTCATCCAGCCAATAAATATTTTTCTGTTCCCGGTATTGGACCATGTAATTCCTGCATAATTATCAGTGCCATAATCTAACCACCTGGTATCTGTTTGAAATGGCGTAAATGTTTCTCCATTAAAATTACCTGTGAAATATTGCGTGGCAGATCCCCCATTAGGGCCACCCGGATTAATGCTTACCAGTAATACCCAAATCCTTTTTCCCTGATAGTTCAGGCTAAAAAGATCCGGACATTCCCAAACGCCTCCATGAGCACCAAGTACAGAGCCAAATTCACTTACCTTGATCCACTGTTTCAGATTTTTTGAAGAATAAAAAGTGATATGGTCTTTTGTAGCAAGGGTCATGATCCACTTTTTACCTTCTTCATACCACATTACTTTAGGATCACGGAAATCTTTTATACCCGGGTTTTTTAAAACAGGATTGCCTGCATATTTTGTCCATGATTTTCCTTCATCAAGACTGTATGCTATACTTTGGTTCTGAAAATCATTTCTTCCAGCTCTCTCACCCTTAGTGTTATGGTGTGTAAAGATGGCAACCATTGGAGCCTGCCCATTTTTGCCAAAGCCGGAGGTATTATTTTTATCCACTACTGCACTACCCGAAAAAATAGTACCTAAACTGTCTGGATAGATTGCCGTTGGTTCATGCTTCCAGTGAATAAGGTCCGTGCTTGTAGCGTGCCCCCAATGCATGGGGCCCCAAATTGAACTGGACGGATGATACTGGAAAAACAAATGATAAATTCCTTTGTAATAAACCATTCCATTAGGATCATTCATCCAGTTTGCCGTAGGGGAAAAATGAACTTGTGGCCGATATTGTTCATTCATCCATTCAGTATCTGATTGGGCTGAAACTGTGTTAAAAAGCAATCCTGCTATTAATGTGCAAATAAGAATTACAGATTTCTTCCTTTTCATAATTATTTTTATTTTGGTAATATTCATTAAAAAAACTAAAAGAAGGAGGAAGTGAAAACCTCCTCCGATTTAACAGATCTAACGATTGCTTAATGCAATACATAGATATAAAACAACTTTCTGTTTGAATAACTCTGCCCGTTTTTTCATTCTGCTATTAATTCACTTTGCTTCTGTTATAAAATACCAGCTGCCCTTTCCAAATTAATACCCTGGGTTTTGTTTATACAAACCATCAGTAAATGTGATCTCTGATTGGGGAATGGGCAGGTACTCGTCTCTACCTGCAGTAAACACTGCTGTTGCTAAAAATGGCCTTCTCGTTTTCTCAATAGTGATGTAGTTATTTAAAGACTGGGCAGCAATCCCCCATCTTACCAAATCAAAGAAGCGTGCTCCCTCTGTTGCAAATTCCAGGCGTCTTTCCCATTGCAAAGCAGTACGTGCATAGGCCTGTGTCCAGCCTGCTGCAGGGTATGGCTGCGTATTATAATTTGAAGGGAAACTGCCATCTGCTTTTTTGAGTTTTCCGGTACTTGCTGCAGCTCTTGTCCTGATTTGATTTATTAATGGCAAAGCATTTGACTGTTGTCCTAATTCGATATATGCTTCTGCCTGCATCAATAGAATATCATCGTACCTGAGAATATCATAGTTTTTTGCTGTACCCATGAATGGCCCGAGTTTAAAATAAGATGCACTGGTTGCCAGTTGCTGATTACGCATCGTATGGAAATTACCATATACTCCGGCATCACGAACCCAACTGTTACTGAAAGGTTTTGTGTTATCATACTTATATGGATGTCCGTCAATACCAACTGTATGGTCAAGACGTGGATCTACTGTTGCAATATTCAGATTAGCAATGCTGTTATTGAAAGTTGTAAAATTGGGTAACCCATTTCCATCTGTGGTGTGTGCATTTACCAGGTTTTGACTGGGAGCATGAAAACCACAACAGCCATATTGCGGAGCACCATGAGGATAATTCAACCCATCTTCAAAACTCAATCGCCCGGCAGTTGTACCATCATTGATTGTAAACTGAATAGCAAAAACTGATTCGGGTCCATTCTCAGTTTCAGGTAAGAAGTTATTTGCAATATCATTGCTTAAGGAATATTTACCTGAAGAAATAACTGCCTGTGTTAATGTTATCACTTCCTGCAATCTTGTTGCATTGATACCAGTTACCCGATGGGCCGCATCCTGTGTATAAGCCTGGTACAATCTTAATTTTGCTAAATATGCCTGTGCTGCTAATTTATTAGCCCTTCCAATTTGCGGCTGAGTTACAGGTAAGTTGTCAATTGCGTACTGAAAATCAGCAGCAATTTTATTCCATGAATCTTCATTCGATAAGTTATTTGAAACTTTCAGAATTTCTTCGTCTGTTGCATTTTCATCAAAAATGGGAATATTCTTGTACAGTAATTTCATCGTAAAATAACTGTGTGCTCTCAGAAACCGCAGCTCAGCCAATCGTGTTTTTTTATTGGGGAATACAGTTTCAGAAAGTGAATTAACAGCACGAAGTGCAACATTGGCCCTGCCGATAGATTTAAATAAATTTTTCCAGGTACGAAAAACAAATGCATCCATTATTGGTGTAACCAGGTTGTAATGTTCCATGGCATCTATTTCTCCAACATCACCTGTACCGCCACCGCCTTTGTAAGCGTCGTCTGAACGAACACTTCCATATACCCAATTGCTGTAGATGGGTCCTATCATATCTCCATTACCAATTGCAGCATAGGCTGATGTAACTAAGCCCTCAATCGCATCAGGTGATGTTAAATCGGATGATGATAATACTCCGGTTGGGGTATAGTCCAATACTTTTTTACATGAACTGAACATCACAAGTCCAGATGTTACAAAAGCAATTATTATTATCTTTTTCATTTTTGATTTAATTTTTTGAATATTAAAATGATGCATTGATACCAACTGTAAATGTTCTTGGTATGGGAACCGGGTCGAGGTCAATTCTTTCAGGATCCGGGCTTAAATAGCTTTTATTTTTGATGAGGAATAAGTTTTCTGCCATTACAAAAAAGCGTATTCCTGAAAAGACATTTTTTGGTACAAGATTATACCCTAATTGAATATTCCTCATTTTGAAATAAGATGTGTTCACCATAAAATAATCAGAAGTTCGCCCTTCGTTATTGTTGTCTTTCAGCGTTAAAGCAGGAACTCTTGTGTTGGTATTTTGTGCAGTCCATGCATTGAATACACCGGGACCTACATTTTCCCTGCTTCTCATTAGGTTATTAAAAAGTGTATACACATCAAACCCAGTTCTGCCAGCTACGCCTGAGCCAAAGATGGCTAAATCAAAATTTTTGTAACTCAAATCAATTCTTGCACCATATTCAAGGGCAGGAAGTGTGGTACCAATCCATGTTCTGTCAAGATCATTAATTACTTTGTCCCCATTTATATCTACATAACGAATTCGGCCCAGACCAGCCCCTATTTGAGTTGGCGCAGCATTTACTTCTGCCTGTGATTGAAACAGTCCGTCTGTTTTATATCCGAAAATATCAAACTGTGAATGACCTATGATTGTATTAACAAGATTGCCTGCATATGCCGGGCGTACATTTTCTGGTAACTCTGTTATTTTATCTCTGAAATGAGAAAAATTAAGTCTTACACTGTACACAAAGTCCCCGAATTTTTCACCCTGATATCCAAGTACAAATTCCCAGCCTTGATTACTTTTTGATGCACCATTAACTGCCTTTGACTGGCCTTCGCCCAAAGCTGACGCAACAGGCGGAGTGATTAAAATGCCGGTTGTATTGCGTGTGAAATAATCGAATGAACCAAAAATGGATTTGTTGAATATTGAAAAATCAACACCTATATTCAGCTCTTCTGTTGTTTCCCATTTTAATCCTGAGTTGGCTGCCTGTATTTGTACAAATCCTGAAGGAAGTGTACCGGTGTTGCCTCCTGAAAGAGAATAAGCTGTACCAATATTCATATACTGCTCCCAGAATCCACCAACAAGTTGTGACAATGCTGTACCATATCTTGTATCAAACAAACCAAAACGTGCCAGGTCACCAATTTGCTGATTACCCACTCTCCCAACTCCAGCTCTCAATTTTAATTCGCTGAAAAGCTTATTGTTTTTCATGAAACCCTCTTTGTCAATTCTCCAACCCAAAGAAGCAGCAGGGAAAATACCATATTGATTGTCTGCACCAAAACGGGACGAGCCATCACGGCGAATGGTAACCGCAGCTAAATATTTATCAGAAAAACTGTAATCAACTCTTGCAAATTGTGAAAACAACCTGTTTCCCGTTGACCCCCCTGTAACAGTTGTATTACCTGTACCTGCATTCAACGTGAAATAGTCTTCTGTTTGAAGTGCATAACCTTCCTTTTTGGCAGTCTGGAAATTAACATCAGTTTTAATATATTCTGTACCAATCAGAAACTTAAAACGGTTATTTTCATTCAGGTTTAAATTATACCGCAACGTATTGGAAAACGTAATACTTAAATAATGATTTTGATCAAAAGATAAACTGTTTGTAGTGCGGCTTAATGCACCTTCTGTAAATGTTGGCGTGATAATTTTATTTAAATAAGTAGCATTATCAGCACCAATATTTGATTTGAAATATAAATTTTTGACAGGTTGAATTTCTACAAATATATTTCCGAATGAACTCAACCGGTTCGCATTATTCCATTTTGCCAGGTCCTGCATATGCAGCGGGTTGTTTCTGTCAGAATAACCTGCGCCCAATTCTCCTGCATAGGTAACGCCATCCTTCTGGAAAACCGGAATGGTAGGTGCTAATGTAACTGCCAGAAATGTAGTAGCTGCACCGCCAAGATCTCTGGCGGTTAAGGTTTCATTTGAATTGGCAATACGTAAATTGAGTCCAAATAAAACTTTATCATTAAACGACTTTGTAAGGGCATTAATACTTCCGCTCAAACGTTCATAGCTGGTAAATCTTAACATGCCGGTATTCTTAAGATATCCAAAGTTTATTTCAACAGAAGAGTTCTTATTCCCTACTGAAGCTGTTAAACTGTTATTCGTTATAATACCTGTTTTATACATTACATCCTGCCAGTCAGTATTACCTGCAGGTGTATTTGGATCGCCACCAACAAATGGTTTCAACGTTACGTTATTTAATACGGGATTTGTATAATTGTTATTCCAGTCAAATGCATAAATTTCACCATATCCAGCTGCAGGATCCTGTCCATCATTTACAGAGGCCTGCCACAATGCTTTACCTCTGTCAATAGAGTTGAGCATTTTGAAGCGCATTGATTTTTCTGACTGGGTAGACAAACTTGTATTAAATTGAAAATTTACTTTCCCGTTTGTATTACCCCCGCTTTTCGTTGTTACGATAATTACCCCATTAGAGGCACGTGCACCATAAATAGATTCAGCAGAAGCATCTTTTAATACCTGCACTGAAGCAATATTAGCAGGGTTCATGTTTTGAAATACTTCCGGTCTTGTTGTAGGGATACCATCAATGACGTAAAGTGGATCATTATTGCCAAGCGTATTTGCTCCACGAATTAATATCCGGCTGTTCGATCCGTTAACAGAACCATCCTTTTCAATATACAAGCCGGCAACACGGCCCTGTAATGCCTGCATTGTATTTCCTGAACTGTTATTCTTAACCGGGTTCAGATCTACTACAGCAACAGCACCTGTTAAGTCTACTTTTCGTTGGGTACTGTACCCTACAACTACAATCTGTTCACCTTCTTTTACACCTTCTTCCAATTCAACAGATAAGGGTTGAGATTCGTTTGTGATTTTAATTGTTACTGAGGTCATTCCCACATAAGAAAAAACCAGGTTATCTCCAACGGATGCTTCAATTGAAAACTTACCATTTACATCGGTAATAACTGATTTATTCTTTGCCTGAACGGTAACGCCGGCAAGTGGTACTTTATCTGTTTTTCCAGTAACAGTACCTGTGATTGTTTTTTGCTGGGCAAATGTGAAAACAGCCAGCAGCAAAAGCGGCAGCAAGAAAAAAAGTTTCCTCATAATCGTTGTGTTTAGTTTTAAATAATTGGTCATATCATTTTTATTAAAAATGGATTACTCGTTTATACAGTTTCAATATGCAGATGATTGATTTCTTCGGGATTATAATCGGGACATGCTCCGGTATAAGTTGCAACTAAAGCACCAATTGCACAGGCAAACTGTAAAGCCTGTTCCGGTTTTCTGTTGTTGATAAACCCATATAATAAGGCGGCGAGAAAAGAATCACCGCTTCCAACAGTATCTGCAACTGTAATTTTTATTCCGGGGTAAGAATATAAAACATCCTTACAAAAGAGAATTGCTCCCTCTGCACCTTTTGTAACAACAACTTTATCAATATTAAATTTGCCAAGTATTGCCTTAATGAGTTCAATATCAGATACGGCATTTGTATACCAGCTTCCAATTAACTTTAATTCTTCATGATTTAACTTCAACAGGTTTGCTTTTGTCATGAGCTGTTCTACAACATCTTTCGAATAATGAGGTGCCCGCAGGTTAATATCAAGTACACAGTATTTTGCTTTTTCAATTAATTGAAATAAAGTATTGCGTGATACTTCACTGCGTGAAGAAAGGCTTCCAAAAACAAAATATGCTGCTTCAGAAATAAGCGTTCCCATTCCGTTCTGCCACATAATATTATCCCAGGCTACAGGCTTTACAATATCATAAGTCACTTCATTATTTAAATTAATCTTTGCATTAACAACACCTGTAGCAAGGTTTTCATCTGCCTGAAAAAAATCAGTGCTGATCTGTTGTTTATTCATCAGTGTAAGAAGATCCCTGCCCCACTGATCCTTTCCAATTCTTGTAATCAATGCAGGATTTATTCCCAATTTGCGTAAATGATATGCCACATTCATAGGAGCACCTCCGGGTTTGGCTCCCGTTGGAAGTATATCCCAGAGAATTTCTCCAAAACAAACGACCTCATGTATAGGTACACTGTTCATATAATGTATTTATTGAATGGCTAATTTTTTCTCCAACTCTTCTAATGATACTCCTTTTGTTTCTGGCATTTTTGTAAGTACCCATATCAGTTGCAAAACCATCATCCCGGCAAAAAAAGCAAAAATTGGCCATGGGTTATCTTTGAAAATTCCTCTCTTCTCATCAAGGAAAAAAGGTGTAACCAGCGTTATGATTGCAGCAAATACCCAGTGTATACTGGCACCAAATGATTGCCCGGTTGCTCTGATCTTATTCGGGAAGATTTCTGAAATAAATACCCAAATTACAGCACCCTGTCCAACAGCATGTGCCGCTATAAACAATAATAAATAACCCATTAACAATACCGGACTTGCATGAAAAGCAAAGCAGATTGCAACCATTGAAAGGCTGAGTATATATCCAAGCGACCCAATAAGCAATAATTTTTTTCTGCCAAGCCTGTCAATAAGATAAAGACCAACAAATGTGAAAATCAAATTCGTGCAGCCAATGGCAATGGAATTCAAGAGCGAATCTTTTGCACCTAAACCAATTTTTGAAAGTATTTCCGGCGCATAGTATAAAATGAAATTGATCCCAGACAACTGATTGAAAAATGCAATCAGAAATGCAAGCCAGATGATAACCTTATGTTTAGAGCTGAAGAATTGTGATACTTTCCCAGCCGGCGATTCATGCAGATTACTTTTTATGATAGAAGAAATTTCTGCATCAGGATTCTGAACACCAATCAGCAGTAATGTTTCTCTTGCTTTTACAAGATCATTTTTTTTGGTAACCAGCCAGCGTGGACTTTCAGGTACGCTCATTACCATTACAGTATAAATAATGGACGGAATAGCTAATACTCCCAACATCCATCTCCAGTCATTTGCACCACCAACACCCTGTAAAAAATAGTTTGAAAGAAAGGCAACCAGTATTCCAAATACAATATTGAATTGATACATAGCACCCAGTTTACCCCGTGTAGCAGGGGTGGAAATTTCAGAAATATAAGTAGGCGCTACCACGGACGATACTCCAATTCCTACTCCACCCATGAAACGAAAAAAAGAAAAAGTATATGGATCCTGTGCAAAGGCAGAACCAAAAGCAGAAACTGCAAATAGTATCCCTATCCAGAACAATACTTTTTTCCTACCATATTTTTCAGTGGGAATACCACCAAAAATGGAACCGGCTAATGTGCCCCACAATGCCATTGACATAATAAAGAACCCATGAAATAAGGGGGAAGTGTGCCAGAGTTCTTTAATAGGAAGATTTGCACCTGAAATCACAACAGTGTCGAATCCAAAAATAAAACCGGCAAGGGCTGCCACTATGGACCACTGGAAAAGTTTATTTTTATACATATCGCAGCTCGTTTAAAAAGTAAATTTAGCTAGCAACCTGCCGGATTGGTTTCTGATATCGTTTCAATCTGTTCTAAAATCATCTTTTAGCGCCTGTTCCATTAAATCATTAACTATCAGTCGTTTAAAGCGAAGTGCTTAACAGAAGCAACTCTATTTTGTATAAATTTGTAACCACTTTTTATAAAATAATACCAGGTTATTTCACTACTGGATGAGCCATTTTTCAAAAAAGAAACAATATTGAAATGATTGAGTCAATTTTATAAATGGGATTGGTAAAAATTGCTCAACTTGCTTCCATGTTTGCTTTGCACTTTATAAAAAAGTATCGACTGAAAAGAATTATCCTCTTTTGTTTGTTATCTGGTTTACTCCCACTTTTTATGGTTTCCTGTTCTTCTCCGGAAAAAAAATTCAGAATAGGTTTTTCTCAGTGCCAGGGCGGGGATGACTGGAGAAAAACGATGCTTGCTGAAATGAAGAGAGAACTTTCCTTTCATGATAATGTTGAATTTATATACAGAGATGCTGAGGCTGACAGTAAAAAGCAACTGGAACAAATTGAGGAACTTTCAAAACTGAGTATTGACCTTTTAATTGTTTCACCAAATGAAATTCAGCCGTTATCAAGGGGCATAGAGAAAATTTTCGAATCAGGCATACCGGTAGTTTTGGTTGACAGAGGAATCAATTCAAAAAAATATACTGCTTTTGTTGGTGCCTCCAACTATGAAGTGGGTCAAAATGCCGGAAGATATGCTGTGTCAATGCTAAAAGGGAAGGGCACATTGCTTGAGGTGATGGGACTTTCTGATGCTTCACCATTTATAGACCGGCATAAAGGGTTTATGGATATCATTTCAAAACACCCAGGCATCACTTACCTTAAAAGGCTGGATGATCATACCATTGACTATGAAAAACAATTAACCTCTACTTTACTTACTGAAAAAAACATTGATCTGATTTTTGCTCAAACCGATTACATTGCTTTGGAAGTGTATAAAATATGTAAACAAACAGGCTTTGAAAAAAAAATTAAAATCATTGGTGTCGATGGACTTCCGTTGGATACGTTAGGAATGGGGATGGTAGCTAATAAATTTCTTGTAGCCACCGTGTTGTATCCCACAGGGGGAAAGGAAGCCATTATAACTGCTTTAAAAATATTAGAAAACAAACCATATAAAAAAGAAAATCTGTTAGCCACAAGTATCATTGATTCCACCAATGTGCGGATCATGAAGCTTCAGAATGATAAGGTAGTTGCCCAACAGCAAGACATTGATAAGAGGCAGATAAAGATTGAAGAGCAAATAACCATAACACAAAACCTCACTAATATTATTCTTGTAATATCTGTAACACTGGCTCTCGCCCTGATTTTTGGCGGCATTTTATTTTATTACCTCAAGGAAAATAAAAAAATAAATAAAAAACTGGAACTGCAAAAAAATGAAATTTCAGCACAGCGAAATCAGTTAATTGAACTGGTGGATAAAGTAAAAGAAGCCACTGATGCAAAGTTTCATTTCTTTACCAATATCTCACACGAATTGAGAACGCCGCTTACACTAATTCTTGGACCATTGCAAGATGCATTATCATCATCTAAATTGCATTTTACTATAAAATCTAACCTGGATTTTATTCAGAAAAATGCTCTTCGCCTCCTCCGCCTTATTAATCAGTTAATGGATTTCCGCAAAATTGAAGAAAGCAAGATGAAGCTGAAATCTTCCGAAAATAATATTACGGGGTTTGTAAATGAAATTACTTCTTCATTTAATGATCTTGCTCACAAGAAATCAATCTCATTCAATGTTTTAAGCAAAGTAAATGACCTGAACCTCTGGTTCGATGTAACAATGCTTGACAAGGTTCTTTTCAACCTTTTATCGAATGCGTTTAAGTTTACCCCGGAAAAAGGACGCATTGATGTTTCGATAGATAAAAGTATTGACGGCAAGCATGCAGTTCTGAAAGTTGAAGACACTGGAGTTGGAATGTCAACGGATGATGTGGAACATGCATTTGATATTTTTTACCAGGGTCACAGCAGTACTTTCAAAGGTACAGGCCTCGGTTTATCTTTATCAAAAGAATTGATTTTACTTCATCACGGCACAATTACTATTAAAAGTGAAAAAGGTAAAGGAACATCATTTGAAATACAATTACCGATTGGAAACTCACATCTTCGGAATGATGAATTTCTTTCAGAATTGCCTCCTGATCTGAACATTTACGAAGAAATTAAAATCTATACAGCGGATATTTATCCTGTTCCTGCCATTGAACAGGCAGGTGAAAAAGTTCAAAAAGATTTTTCTGTACTGCTTATTGAAGACAATGATCACTTACGTGCATTTTTAAAAAAGCGTCTTGCAGTGCAATATGAAATTTACGAAGCTGAAAATGGTGATGCAGGCATCAGTCTTGCGTATGACATTATACCCGACCTGATAATCTCTGATATCATATTGCCAGGCCTGAATGGCTTGCAAATCACAGAAAAGTTAAAGCAGGATATACGCACATCCCATATACCGGTCATTTTATTAACAGCAAAAGGAAGTATCGAAGAACAAATTGAAGGCATAAAGTCGCAGGCAGATGCTTTTATCGTAAAACCTTTCAACCTGGAACACCTTGAAGTAACGATTAAAAACCTTTTAAAAAACAGGGAAGTCTTAAGGGAACATTTTACCAGTGAACTGCCAACAGAAACAAGATCAAATTCATCCAGTAAAATTGACCGTAAATTTATAAATGAATTTTCTGCTATAATAGAAAACAATATATCCAACGAAGATTTTTCAGTTGATCACATTTGTAAAGAAATTGGTGTTTCAAGAGTTCAATTATACCGAAAAGTAAAAGCACTTATTGGTTACAATGTAAATGACTATATCCTGATGGCAAGAATGCAAAAAGCCAAATTTTTACTGTCAAACGCAGAGAACACGATTTCTGAAGTGGCATTTAAAGTTGGCTTCTCATCACAGGCTTATTTTTCCACGGTTTTCAAATCGAAGTTTGGTATCACTCCTTCAGAATATAAAACAGGAAAAAATTAATGGAATCTAAATGTCAGAAAAACTGTACAGAAAAATATCCGCTGGTTAAGGAATTAAAAGACCGGCTGGAGATAGAGCTGGATTATTAAGTTTAACCCGTAATCTGGCTTTGCTCTTATCTTGCCAAAATCAAATCATAATTAGCAACCGAGTGAATAATTAAATGACCATTTTTGATTTCGTAAGATGGCTTAATGCAGGGGTATAATGATTGGTAGTAACACGACATCAGAACAGTAGAAAAATTTCTGCCCCAATCATCTTCAGCAATTTTTGTTGTAAATCCAAGCATCATATCCAAATCTTTCCCATTTTCAACTTTATAAGTTCCGGCTATTTCATTCACAATCGTATTACCGGTAAAACTTCCATCATTTTTAAAAGTAATGGTGATATAACGGTTTGCGTTTGCAGGTGGCAGGCTAACGGTACCATTTACTTCATTCACAGTTTTAATTAATCGCCATGTACCGGTCAGTACAGTATCGGCCTCCTGTTTTTTACAGGAACTGATCAGCAGGAACATGAACAATACAGGAACAAGCAGTTTCATATACCAAATTTAATACTATTGACACTGAGCCCGAAGGTTTCGTTGCAGCCCGGTTAAGAAAAAAAACAAGCCAGCAGCCAATAGTATTTAGTCTTTAGCCGGTCATTTTTGAGGCTGACTTTTGGCTATCGTCCATTGACTATTGACTATCGGCTAATATTTCCTCTTTTTGCCTTAATTTCACGCCCTTATTACGACTTAAAAAAACTGATTATATGGCCGAAGTAATACGAATGCCGCTGCTGAGTGATACCATGACCGAAGGGAAAATTGTGAAATGGAACAAACAGGTGGGCGACAAGGTAAAAAGCGACG
>JANOIQ010000299.1:0-3265 GCA_031407835.1 Chitinophagaceae bacterium | reverse complement strand
TGCCATTCCTGCCATGAAATCCTTTATACTGCCGGGCGGGCATGTTTCAGTAAGTACCATTCATGTAGCCCGTTGTGTTTGCCGCCGTTGCGAACGCTTATGTGTACATATGCAGCAGGAAGAAATGTTTGTTGATCCATTAGTGATTAAATATATCAACCGCTTAAGTGATTTTTTATTTGTATTGGCCCGCTATACCGGTCATCAGTTGGGTGTTGAAGAATTACCGTGGAAGCCGAGAGTGTAAACCCCCATCCCCTAAAGGGGAGCAAATACACAGTTTGATTTTCTGTTGCTGTTAAGTATTTAAACAAACGATATTCTTAGTGAGGTAAAAAACGGATTTTTAAGAACTATTTTTATAACAAGCTCTTGCCAGTTATTTTATATTTAGACCTCCCATCTTACGTATCATACTTGCACATATTTTACGTTCGTTTTCTGTTAAGTAACGCATGTTTTCCAAAACCCCTGCTACAACTATATTTTGGTCAAAGTAATAAGTATTGTATCCAACCATACTATATTCGGGATCGGGATAAGTACCTGCATTCAACTCGTACATGGAAGTAAAATGAGCATCCTTAATAAAAAAAATGTGCGTTCTTATCGAATCCTTACCAAAGCTGCTTTTTTGAAGGGTATCAATGTAATAGAGGCTTTTATTCCATAAAAAAGTATCCTTTAAAACTTTATCCAGAAAGAAAGAGCTCGATTGCAAGGTAGAATCACTGAGCCTGACACCGAACTGTTTTTCACTGAATTTACCCGATTTAACTATTTTATTAGTTATTGAAAACGTATCGAACTCGACATAGCGTTTACTTTCAGGACTTAACAGATAAATCCCTGAAGTATCATAATAAGTATTCTCTAAAAGTTTACCTGATTGCCCATATAATGTATCGCTTTTCCGGGTATTAAGTTTAAATTCAAATAGGTACCCATTATAACTAATCAGATGAATTTTAAAAGGTAATTCTTCTGTTAGACTATTATTAATACTATAAGTAGTGAGTTTATATGAATAATTTTTTTTTGAAACTGTACAACCACAAATACTTAATAGTAATATAATAATCACAAATTGGCTTCTACTATAATTAACGCATTTACTATACATAATAAATATATTTCAAAAACTTATTATAGGAAACATACCCCACCTAAATTATAATATTCTTCTTAAAGAAATAGAGTTTACTTATCATAATTTTAGTGGGATATGTTTACGGTTTTTTTTAACGAGGATAGAACCTCAGCTCATTCCCTTGAACAGGAAAAGTATAATCCAATATTCCTCCACTAATTGGCAAAGGCTGCCTAAGTCTATGCCTGATTGTTCCCGTAACCCTTGACTTTCCATAAGTATTTGAAGTATTATTATTTAATACTTCATTTAGGACACCCGTTTGTGCCCAAGTGCTTTCAATAAAAGTATTAGAACCTACAAATTGAGAACCCGTTGTTTCAAAAACAGTCATATTGTAGATATGTTCGTAAGTCATATTTACTGTAAAAAAACGATCATGAATATATGAATATCTTGTTGAAGCTACAATTTTCCAAAACCCCAAAGTAGCTTCGGCAACATCCCATGTTATAATGTCAGAAATAGGATTCGAAGAAACATTAGTTACAGCTCCAATACTATTCCCAGTATGAGAAGGTTGCATTTGTATGTAATTGTTAAACTCTTGAGCCATGGCTTCATCTTCTGAGATACCTTCACTTCCGCCTTGACATCTTGCAGCATTAAATGCAGTTGCCGAAGAATACGATAAAGACCTGGTTTGTTCACACCCTCCACCGGGACCATCTCCATCACATACCGAATATAAATACTCCCAATCAGTACTACCATCACTCCAATGCGTAACAAGATAGTAAGAAGTGCATCTTGCACTAATAGTAGTATTTGCAGAAGGGTTGATCCCTTTATCAAACTTCTTTAGATACTTCTTTTCACCAGCTTCATATCCGGCTTCAAATAATAATTGTCTGGTAACCTTATAATAGGAAATGGTTCCGGTAAAAGAAGTCTTTTCATCAGTAAATATGTGGCCGATTACATCAAAAAAATCAGTACTGACGGGATTGGTCTGTTTTACTACTGCTAATTGGGCATCTGCATAACCAGTTTTGCCCTTTTGAGAATATAATAATAACAACATTTTACTATTGGCTATATTTAATTCAAATACAGTTAACCGGTTACCTGAATAACTGGTATAGTTTTTCAATTTTTCCCATTTAATAGCCTGCAAAATGGTATCAATAGAGCTATTTCCGAGAACATCTTTTTTTACCTTTTTACTGTTAATGTAACCTGTGATACTTGCTTTTTCGGCTTCAGTAATTTTTAATTCCTGTGTTTCGGTATTCTTCTCAGTACCTGAGTTCTTTTTGCAGGATGCAAGTAGTGTTATAACAGCAATTAAAATGATTAAAAGTGCTTTCATTGTTTCGTATTTTTAGTTTAGGCTTGCTTTAAGTTAAAAGCAGAAAGTTTGTTGAATGAATAACATTAGAGAAAATGAAAACAGGAGGACTTCGGCCAATTGCAATAAAACAGAGCAGATTATAATTCAATACAAAGTATTGAAGGTGTTTCTTCTTTCTCATTTATAAGGTGTTTTTGTAAGTCTGTAATAAACATAAAAATTATTTTTTAATATTTAGGGATATATGCCAAAATATATTTTTACAAATACCTCCACCTTGCCTATGTGAACAATACGAGAGATACTGATTTACTGATCCGCTTTGGTCATCACCTGCGGTTACTCAGAAAATCAAAAAAATGATCTCTTGAACAATTAGCTTTTGAAGCAGATGTGGAAATAAGCCAGATACACAGAATAGAAAAAGGGAAAATAAATCCAACACTTTCAACATTGAATTTACTTGCCAACGCTTTAGAAATGGATTTACAAGACTTAATGAAGTTTTAGTTAAGATTTATTAGTCCCGACGGTAAAAACTTACTGATATATTTGAAGATCACTCTGAAGAAAAAATACAAATTACTTTGAGTGTTGCCTTACTCCCCTTTAGGTTTTAAACCCCGAATGATAACTTCGGTGGGGTTGGGGGCATTATTTTTCCATCCTTCATATGCACCGTTCTGTCGCATTGAGCAGCGAGTTCTTCATTATGTGTTACAATAAGAAATGTTTGATTGAATTGTTTGCGCAGATCAAAAAATAACTGGTGCAGCTCTCTTGCGTGTGTACTGTCGAGATTACCTGTTGGTTCATCAGCC
>JANOIQ010000265.1:0-25663 GCA_031407835.1 Chitinophagaceae bacterium | reverse complement strand
GCACCATGTTCCACATGGTCTTCCAGCATTTTCTGAAAATCCATCTGGTATAACTGATCACCTGAAAGAATCAATACATATTCTGCATCGTGCTGCTCAACATGCCGTAAACACTGACGCACTGCATCAGCCGTACCCTGGTACCATCCCTGGTTATCGGGTGTTTGTTCTGCAGCAAGAATATCAACAAAGGCACTGCTGAACATACTGAAATGATAGGTATTCTTGATATGCTTGTTTAAGGAAGCAGAATTATACTGCGTTAAAACAAACATCCGGTTAATGCCTGAGTTCATACAGTTGGAAATAGGAATATCCACCAATCTGTATTTACCTGCAATAGGAACAGCAGGCTTACTGCGGGCTGCAGTTAAAGGATACAACCGTGTACCTGCGCCACCGCCAAGAATTAGTGCTAATGTGTTTTTTGCTGGTGATTTAAGCATATGAAAAGTTTTATCGTTAACTATATTTATAACTAAATTTACTTAAGACTTTTGTAAAGATCAACATAACGCTGCACACTGTTTTCCCAGCTGAAATCAAGTTTCATCATATACTCCCGGGCTGCATTGAATTGTTTTTTATTACTGTACATATTGCAGGCACGCCAAATGGAATTACAAATATCACCAACGGCTGCATTATTAAACACCAGTCCATACCCATTTTCATCCCCGATATCTTTTACCGTATCTCTCAGCCCACCGGTATTTCGCACTAAAGGTACTGTTCCGTAACGCATGGCGTACATTTGGTTTAAGCCGCATGGTTCAACACGGCTTGGCATTAACAGAAAATCTGACCCTGCATACATTAAATGACTAAGTGCTTCATTGTAACCGATATAACAGCTGTAATCAGTTTGTGATGCAGCATTCATTGCATTCAGCCGACCTTCCACATCTGGTTCACCACTGCCCAGTATTAAAAAATTCATTCTGCGCCCTATATAAAAAAATGAATCGCCTACAACTGCAGGTAACAGGTCGGCTGCCTTCTCTCCCACCAATCTGCCGATAAAAACAAAAAGAGGTTTATTAATATCCAGTCCAAATGTTTCACAAAGCAGTGCTTTATTTTTCGCCTTACCTTCTTCAACAGTTTTAATACTGAAATCGTTTTCAATATACTTGTCAGCTGCCGGATTCCATACAGCTGCATCAATTCCGTTTAAGATGCCGACACATTTTCCTTTCTCATATTCAAACAAAGCTTCCAATCCATTACTCATGTACTTCAGTTCATCAAGGTAACTGTTGCTCACCGTTGTAACCTTTGTTGCACATTTAATACCACTTGCCAATGGGTTGATGGCATTATTCCATTCAAGCATTCCGCTTTTCCATGAATCATAAGGTGGCAGGTAGGTGCTTTTTTCCCAGCTCATCTGTCCCTGGTACTGTGCATTATGAATAGTGATAACAGTGGGTATTGCTGCCAGATGTTTGTAACGGTAACAATGCTGCATTAAAAAAGGAATCAACCCGGCATGATAATCGTGTACATGAACAGCATCGGGTTTATACTCCCAGTAGGAAAGCCAGTCAACCACACTTATCTGAAAAGCAGTGAAGCGTTGCGCATCATCATCGTAGCCATAAATCTTTTCTCTGTCGAGCAAACCATTGATATCAACTAAATAAAGACCAAAGCCGAGTTTATCTGTTTTCTCTTTAATAATGGTATAATCAAAAAAATAATCGCCCAGGTTGGTATGGCCCTTATGCACCACATCCCATTCGTTTGTTACAAGGAACTTTGTGCGGTACATCGGCATCACCACTTTGGCACTATGACCGGCTTCCTGTAAATACTTGGGTAAAGCTCCTACAACATCCCCTAAACCACCAGCTTTGGCAACGGGATAGCATTCGGCACTAACATGAAGGATTTCCATTAAAGAGGGGGTTAAGTAATTAACGCTTCAATATAGTAAGAGTTTGCTTTTCATCCATCAAAGAACAAATAATTTTTACCAAGGTCAATTGTTTTATACCTTCAGGCTTTCCAAACACATCTTATCTTACGATTGTTATGAACCAAACAAACAAACAGACGATTCAGCCCACAAACTACGGTGCGCTGGGTACTTTAGTGACCGTATTCTTTTTCTGGGGCTTTATTGCTGCGGGAAATAGTGTCTTTATTCCATTCTGTAAACATTATTTTAGTTTAGATCAGTTTCAAAGTCAGTTAATTGACTTCGCTTTTTATACAGCTTATTTTATCGGTGCGCTAGTCTTGTTTGCTTATGGTGCTTTTGGAGGCAAAGACCTGGTGGGTAAATGGGGATACAAAAGAAGTATCGTGTATGGATTACTTTTCTCAGCCATTGGTGCGGCGGCAATGATCATAGCTGTAAATGCAAATACTTTTGCCGGCATGTTGGTTGGATTTTTTATAGTTGCATTAGGATTCTCTTTACAACAAACTGCAGCACAACCCTTTTCCATTTCATTGGGTGATCCTACTACAGGAGCCAGCCGAGTAACACTGGGAGGGGCAATTAATTCCTTTGGTACTACCATCGGCCCCATCTTTGTTGCTCTTGCATTATTTGGAACCACAGCTGCAATTACAGATGAGAAAATTGCCGCTTTAAGCTTGAGCAAAGTAATCATTTTGTATATATGCGTGGGTGCATTATTCGTGGGTGCTGCAGCACTTTTCCATTTTTCTAAAAAGGTTCCTACGGGTATTATGGAAGAAAAGACAGAAAAGGCCAATAAGGCATTATATATGTTATTGATTATGGCAGGATTGCTGTTTATGATGTTTGTTCCTGTTTTTAATTCCTATAAAACAGATATGGCCAATGCAACTGATTTGGAAAAACATTCTATGGAAACTTACAGGATGGGTTGGCTCTTTGGTGCACTTGCTGTTGTACTGCTGGGATTACTCGTCGCCAACCTTAGTTCTAAAAAGAAACCGAATGGTTGGGGTGCTATGCAATATCCTCAACTGGTGCTTGGTATGCTTGCCATCTTTGTATATGTTGGTGTTGAAGTTACCATTGGCAGTAATCTTGGAGAATTGCTGCGACATGCCGATTTTGGCGGAGTTAAGGCATCTGAAGCTACTCCTTACATTGCCATGTATTGGGGTAGCTTAATGATTGGCCGTTGGGCTTATGCTGTAGGGGCATTTAAAATGAAAGAAGATACCAAGGTCATTTTGCAGATCGTTGTACCCCTGATCGCATTTGGAATAATAATAGGTGTCAACACCCTGTTCAATTATCCAATGCAGGCATTATATTATTATATCATTTGCGTGGCTGTTCAAATCATTGGCTTTTATATAAGTAAGAATAAGCCCGCAAGGACTTTGTTAATATTCAGTCTGCTTGGAGTTATTGCAATGGTAATTGGTACGATGACTACCGGTACTGTAGCAATCTATGCATTCCTTAGCGGTGGATTATTCTGTTCCATTATGTGGCCATGTATTTTCAGCTTATCAATTGCAGGGATAGGAAAATATACTACACAAGGTTCTGCCTTCTTGATTATGATGATACTTGGTGGCGGTATTATACCCCCATTACAGGGTAAGATAGCAGACTACCTTCAGTCTAATTCAACAGTTGCCGGAAGTGGTATCCATAATTCTTACTGGATTGCAGTGATTTGTTTTGCTTACCTCGCATTTTTTGCTTTTGCAGTAAAAGGGATTCTAAAACGTCAGGGAATAGATTATGATTCACAGGTAGAAGGCAGCAGCGGGCATTAATTAAAAAGAAATTATTATCAGGTTATGACAAAAAAATATGTAATTGGAATTGATATTGGCGGCACTAATACCAAGTTTGGACTTGTAGATCGAAGCGGCCATATTGAAGAGCAGGGACGCATGCGTACAGATGCGCATGAAAATGCAGAAGATTTTATTGAAGAATTATATGGTAATTTAAGTTTACTCATTGCCAAACATGGCGGCAAAGAATTGATTAAAGGAATTGGTGTGGGCGCTCCTAATGGAAATTATTACAGTGGCACCATTGAATATGCTCCCAACTTAAAATGGAAAGGCATTATTCCCATTGCAGATCTCATTGAAAAAAAATTCGGCCTGCCTACTAAATTAACCAATGATGCTAATGCAGCAGCCGTTGGAGAAATGATGTACGGTGCAGCAAAGGACATGAAACATTTTATTACCATTACGCTTGGAACTGGTGTTGGAAGCGGAATAGTGATTGATGGGAAAATTGTATTGGGGCATGATGGTTTTGCAGGTGAATTGGGCCACACCATTATTCGCTCAGGTGGAAGAATGCACAAGGGCACCGGTGTGCGTGGTTCATTAGAATCCTATGCATCCGCAACGGGAGTAAGAGAAACAGCCATTGAAATGCTTACGGAAGATCCTACCACTGCAAGTTTACTACGCAACTATTCTATTGACGATCTTACCAGTGAAACGGTATTTAAATGTGCTGAGCAGGGCGATGCCATTGCTAACCATATTTTTGAATTTACAGGACAAATACTTGGCGAAGCATTGGCCAACTTTGTAATGTTTTCATCACCCGAAGCAATTGTATTGTTTGGCGGCTTAACAAAGGCTGGCGACCTGATTCTGAAACCAACCATTCAGGCAATGGAAGCAAACCTGATCCAGATTTTTAAAAACAAAGTAAAAATTATTTATAGTGAATTGAAGGAAGCTGATGCTGCCATTCTTGGTGCGAGTGCATTGGTTTGGTAACAGGAAGTATGAAATAATTATAAACAAGAAGGCGGTTATTGTAACCGCCTTCTTGTTTATAAAGCTTCTTCCTGAAAGAGATTTGTTGATATGCCCAATCCCGGCCTGTCGCTCACTCCTATTTTTCCATAATCATATGTAATCCCTGTTGCAATATCTTCAGCCAGTAATAAAGGCCCATCCATATCAATATAATCAACCAATGGTGCAAGATGTGCAATGGCGGCTGAGCCAATGGTACTTTCATTCATACAGCCAATCATGATCTTCAACCCCAGCTCTTTTGCTTTGGCAATCATCCGCAAAGCAGGCGTAATACCACTGCATTTGGTGAGCTTGATATTGATGCCGTGAAAATGATGCAGACATTTTTCTACATCGTTTTCATATACACATGCTTCATCAGCAATTAATGGCAAAGGAGATTGTTTAAACAACACTTTCATTCCTTCCCAATTATCTTTTGCTAAAGGTTGTTCTATTAATTCAACACCCAACTCTTTTAAAACCGGAATTTTTTGTAAGGCTTCTTCCAATGTCCATCCTGCATTTGCATCCACACGAAATACTGCATCGGTATGTTTGCGTAATTCAGCTACCAGTTCTACATCACCTGGTACTCCTACTTTAATTTTATAAATAGGCCAGGGCTTTTCGTTCATCTTCTCCACCATCTTTTCTATAGTATCAATACCAATGGTATAATCACAAATGGGAGCTTTGCTGAAATCTAAATTCCAGAGTTTATACAATGGTTTGTTGCGGAGTTTGCCGTACATATCCCAGGCAGCGATATCTAATGCGCAAACTAAAAAATTATTTTGAGGAAACAGGTGATGCAGATAATGCCAGTAACGTTCGGGCTCCATGAACGCAAATTTTTCGACAAACATTTTTTTACGTTCCAGGTCTTCGATCATTTTCTCCACCGGAATATTGTAATAAGCAATAGCTGGTGCCTCGCCATAACCCTTTGCCCCACGATGTTCCAGCTCAACGATCAATGCCGGCTGATGTGTTTTTGTTCCCTTTGAAATAGTGAAGGGATGTCGAAAAGGAAGTTCTGTTTTTTTATAACGGATGCTCAAAGGCATAGTATCTGTTTTAATAGTTCTTGTTGTTCAGCGGGCAACAAAGGCAAGAGAAAAATATTACAACGTTATTCCGAGGTACGAGACATCTCCCGATAATCAGTCAGTCTGAATTTTGTGAGACCTCTCCTTCGTCGAGGTGACGTTCTAACTATCTTTCTGTTTGATAATGTGTGACCAACCGAATAAAGAAATTTCAAATCATCAAATCTTCAAATTTTCAAATCCTTATCCCCTTCCACTTAACACTACATATCTTTTCAGCTCATCATTGAATTCATCTTCTTTTATCAGGTCCTCCAATGAAATGTGCATCCGGTATTTCCAGTAATGCTTTGGATTGGCAGGAACATTAATGCGTTCATCATTCGGATTTTCTCTCCTCAGTTTTTTACTCATGCCCAGCAATTCCTGTATTTGGAAAATACTCCACATAGCAGGTGAATTCAAATGCTGTGTAATGATTTGCTGAACAATCCATGGTTCACAGAAATAAGGCGCTTCACCAAACTGTCCTAATTCATTATTATAAAATTTCTGTGTTTGTATCCTGTCTTCTTCCCACCAGCCACGGATGGTACTCATATCATGCGTACTTGGTGTAACCACACTTAAGTAAGGTGCATCTGCCGGATGAAAAAATTGTTTCTTCGGGTCTTTCGGCATACGTTGAATTTCCAGGCTTAACATGCCCAGTTGTTTCATTACATCAGGAACACAATCGGGTACCATACCAAGGTCTTCACCACAGATGAGCATATTGGTGGAGCGTTTGAGATAAGGCAATTTTGCAACCGCTTCTTTTCTCCAGAAATCATCCTGCCGCTTAAAGAAATAATTTACATACAGGTCTTCAAGTTTTGCCTTTGAATCAGCATCCAGGTATTTAAATGAAATAGTAGAACTCATGTTGATACGGAAATGAAACTGCTGGGCCTGGCTTCCTTCCACTTCAAATAAAATTACATTACTGATGCAGTCGTATAAACCGATTTTGATGCGGTTATTTGTTTCATCCTTTTCCTGCTTTTCAAACCATGCTTCTACTTTGCGTTGTGTATTGAATTCTTCTTTCAACTCAAAATAGCCATTGGCAATATGATTGAGATAAGGCTTCAGTATTTCTGTATCACCTCCCATTAATTCAGCTAATACAGAATCATTGATGAAGGGATGGCATAAACGCTGATAATCGAACCACAAACCTTTCTGACTGAACTCAATGATATGAACAGGTGTAGCCGGAACAAAGTAGCCGAGAATACCTTCTACGGCGTGCATGGGAATACTCCAGATACGGAAGAACCCAAGAATATGATCAATGCGGAATGCATCAAAGTAATTACTCATCTGTTCAAACCTTCTGCGCCACCAGGTAAAATCATCTGCAACCATCCGCTGCCAGTTGTAAGTTGGGAAGCCCCAGTTCTGTCCTTTCACTGCAAAATCATCGGGCGGTGCTCCTGCCTGCATGCTCATGTTGTACAATTCAGGTTCAACCCATGCATCGCAGCTGTTACGGTAAATACCAATTGGAATATCACCTTTTAAGATCACAGAATTCTCATGTGCATATTCTGCAGCTTTTTTTAATTGCAGATGCAGATGATACTGTACAAAATAATGAATAGCAATTTCATCATACTGTTTTTGCCCGGGGTCAACAAACTTTTGTATTTCCTCTTCATTATAAACACTGAGTGTTTTCCATTGATTATAATCAGGTGTTTTGTATTTATCCCGCTGATAACTGAATGCGGCATAAGGCACCAGCCAGTGACGGTTGAGATCAAAGAACTCAAAGAACTTCAGATCTTCATGCATCTCCGCTTTTTGTGCTGCATATAATTCTTTAATGGTATTCCATTTCAGTTTCATCACTGCTGCATAATCAATCTCCGTCAGTTCATTCAGCTCTTTTTGTTTTTTTCTGATTGATTTGATGGCCGTATGATTGGCATCACCGGCCATTTCTTCCAGATTCACAAACATTGGATGCAGTGCAAACGCTGAGATGGCCGCATATGGATAAGAATCCATCCATGTGTTGGTGGCAGTAGTATCGTTGATGGGAAGAATCTGAATCACTTTCATATCTGTTTTCTTTGCCCAATCAACCAATGCTTTGATATCAGTAAACTCTCCTACACCTGTACTTTTTTGTGTACGTAAACTAAAAACAGGAATGGCTACACCTGCACCTTTCCATGTATTATTCGGCAACTGTGCAAAACCATCATGCAGCATGCTGATTTTCTTTTTGCCATAACTATCATATAAAATGCGGTTGTTGCCTGTTTCAAAACGTACAAAGGTTTTTGTCTTAATATTGAACACCCCATATTTATACGCAACAGGAAAACTTTCACTGGAGAGATTTAACTTAACAGTCCACCAGTTTCCTTCACGCTGCATCAGTACAGGTTCTTCTGTTTTCCAATTGGAGAAACTTGGATTACTGCCCGACAAACAAAGCACTTCATCTTCTTTTAATAAAGGTGCTTTTACTTTAAAAATATGAGTAACTGATTTAAGCGATTGCGGTTTGATGGGTGCTGCCTTCGGTAATAATACTTCCTGGAAAGGCTGTGTGTAAAATGCATTTTCAAATTCACCAGCATGATTCCAGGTATCGATCAGTGTCAGTTCATCAACTCCCAACTTCATTAAGTCAACAATCCGGTCATCACCCCATTCCATAACTGTTTCACCAAGTTCATTTTTAAGCAGGTAATTGTATTGCAATTCATTTTCAAAGTCTTTACCTAACTCAATGGTAGCCGTCCAGAATTCATCTGTAAGGTATAGCATGGGTATGGCAGATGGTAAATCGTTGTTTCCAAGCTGGGCACAATTACCTGTAATAAACAGGCTTTGGCCATACTTAGTAAAGAAGCGGAGATAAAACTGAATCTTCATATGCAAGAATTGGGCGGTAATTTAGGCAAAAAAAGGCCACAATGATGCTCTTTCCGGCTAATAGTAATCAGGTAGTTACCCTCCCGTACAAAGAAACACAAGCCCACTCTATTTACTTCTTATAAAAAAAAGTTCTGTAACCGTTTACGGCGTTGTTATTTAATCAGCTCAAATTTGTCGTTTAGCCTGATATCCCTTGATGAAGCACCGATCATTAAATCAAAATCGCCGGGTTCGGCTACCCATTGCAGTTGCTGATTATAGAACGATAGTTTTTCTTTACTGATGATAAATTTTATGGTTTTTGCCTCCCCTGTTTTTAAACTGATCTTTTGAAAATCCTTCAGTTCTTTTACCGGTCTGACGATTGAACCAACCTTATCTCTTAAATACAACTGAACGATTTCTTCTCCGTCGTATTTTCCTGTGTTGGTAATAGTTACAGATACTTCAATCTGTTCATTGGCTTTCATCTTTTTCTTACTCATTTGCAGGTTGCTGTATTGAAAGCTTGTATAGCTTAAGCCATACCCAAATTCATACTTTGGAAAAATTGATTCATCGTTGTAGGAAGAATTGTAATTACGGTTACTGTCATTCGTTGCAGGGCGGCCCGTATTAAAATGACTGTAATAAATCGGAATTTGTCCAACACTGCGTGGAAAAGTTATAGCCAGTTTTGCTGAGGGATTATAGTCACCAAACAACACATCTGCAATAGCATTACCTGCTTCACTTCCCAGCCACCAGGTATATAAAATGGCTGGTGCATTTTCAGCAGTATAATTAAATACTAATGGCCGGCCGGCATTAATCAGCACCACCACAGGCTTGCCTGTTGCCAGTAATTCTTTCAGCAATTCTTCCTGCACACCGGGAATACCAAGATTACTGCGGCTCTTTGCCTCACCACTCATATCTCTTCTTTCACCAATACTGAGGATAACTACATCTGCTTGTTTGGCTATTGCAATAGCTTCTGCAAAACCATCTTTGTTTGTGCCTTCAATATCACAACCCTTTGCATACAGTAATGTTGTATTGGCTCCAACCTTATTCTGCAATCCTTCCCACTGTGATACAATAAAATTTGAATCAACACCGGGAACTTCCACATCCCAAAAACCTTTGTTTTGTTTCACTGCTTTTACCAATGGCCCGATGAACGCAATTGTTTTTGTATTTTTTGATAAAGGAAGTAAGTTATTTTGATTTTTCAGCAGCACAATGCTTTTTGTCCCTGCTTCCCTCGCCACTTTTACATGCTCCGGATTATTTAATGCGGCCTGCTCTCTTGCTGCATTACAGAATTTAAACGGATCATCAAATAAACCGAGTTCAAATTTCTTACGCAAAATTCTTTTAACTGCATCATCAATCAATGCAACAGGAACTTTACCATCTTTTACCAATTGTGCAAGATTGTTTTTGTAGTTACGGCTTTCCATATCCATATCACTGCCTGCTGTAACAGCCGACCATGCAGCTTCATATTCATTCTTAACATTACCATGATTGATCATTTCACCAACAGAACCCCAATCGCTTACCACAAAACCTTTAAAGCCCCATTTACCTTTTAAAATATCTCTCTGCAAATATTTATTTCCTGTTGCAGGCACACCATTTAGATCATTAAAAGAATTCATAAATGTTGCTGCGCCTGCATCCAATGCTGATTTAAATGGAGGAAGATAAGTTTCCCATAACATCCTGTCGCTCATGTCAACTGAATTATAATCCCTGCCACCAATGGCTGCACCATAAGCTGCAAAATGTTTTACACAAGCCATCACGGCATTTACATCGCCGAGTTTATTTCCCTGGAAACCTTTTACTCTTGCATACGCAATCTTAGAACCGAGATAAGTGTCTTCACCTGCGCCTTCCATTACCCTGCCCCAGCGTGGATCACGGGCAATATCAACCATGGGTGCAAATGTCCAGTGTATACCGGCTGCACTTGCTTCTGTTGCAGCAATTCTTGCAGTTAGCTGAATCGCATCCAGATCCCAGCTGCATGCTTCTGCTAATGGAATCGGGAAGGTTGTTTTATATCCATGAATAACGTCCTGCCCAAAAAGTAAAGGAATTTTTAACCGGGACTGCATGGCAATCTCCTGCCAGCTTCTTGTACGTTCAACACCAACTGTGTTTAACAAAGAACCAACCTGCCCGTTTTTTATTTGCCCAATTTTATTATTATCTGGCGTTACCGGTCCGGTTGCTACATGATCGTCGTTGTACTGATTCATCTGACCGATCTTTTCTTCGAGTGTCATTAACTTTAAAACAGAATCAACTTTTTGATCAATTGTTTTTTTCTGAGCAGCAACAGTTACAAACTGGCTGACGGATAAAAGCAGCAAAACAGCCGCAGGAAAGTATTTTTTGAACATGAAAAATTATATTTATAATGAAGCAATCGTATTAAACAGATCTTAATCAGGAAGAAAAGCTGACGCCTTAAAAACAGAAAAGCTCTTCAATATCCTTAATTGCCAAATTAAGCAACTAACTATAAGGATGATGAAAAAGCTTTTGAAATAAAATCGCATATCTGTTACCCGGATTACTGATAAACTCTCACATAATCGATAGTTAATCGCTGAGGAAAAATTTTATCATCCACTCCAAACTTACCACCCCAATTTCCTCCAACTGCAACATTCATCAGCAAATGAAACTCTTTATCATATGGCCAGGTTTTAAATCCCTTATGTTCGTTTTTAAATTCGTAAAACTTTTTGTTGTCAATTAAAAAAGAAAGTAAATCGGCTGTCCATTCAATAGAATACACATGAAAAGCTGTTGACAGATCAGTGAGTTTTATTCCGTTTGTTTTCTGAGTGCCGATCATTCCATTGTATGCATCTGTATGCACACTGCCTAAAACAGAATCGGGCCAGTAGCCAACATTTTCCATAATATCAATTTCACCGCTTTGGGGCCATCCTCCATATTCCCAATTGGTTGGCAGCATCCAGATAGCAGGCCATATTCCAGTACCTGCAGGAAGTTTTGCACGAACATCAATGCGTCCGTATTTCCAATCGCCTTTTTTTTTCGACAGCAATCTTGCTGACGTATACTTTGCATCAGAAAAATTTTCCTTTCTTGCTTCAATAATCAGGTAACCGTTTTCTACCCTTGCATTTTCAAGGCGATCATGCGTATAAAATTGCAGCTCCTTATTTCCCCAGCCGCAATTATCAGGGCATCCTCTTCCTTTATCATAACTCCACTTTGCACTGTCAGGTAATCCAGATTGAGTAAAATCATCCGACCAAACAAGTTTTGTAAAAGAAGTTTGAGCAGTTGTGTTACAAAAAACAAGGAACTGTAACACGAAAAAAAATAACAGATATTTTTTGAGGATCATTGCTGTATCATTTTAATTGTTTGTACCAAAGACAAACCATAAAAAGGGTGAAGGGTATTAACCTGAATAAGCAGATACGATTCACTCCTCCATTGATTATAAGTACTCGAATGTTTGCTGTAATAATTTCTATAAATCTTTTTTACTCTATTGATAAACTCTTACATAATCTATTTCCAATGTTGAACTGTTAAAAGCCGGATCAATTGTTCCTCCAAAATTGCCTCCCATAGCAACATTGAGAATAATGAAAAAATTCTGGTTGAACGGTAATGTGCTGTTGTTAGTGAATGTGAAAAAAGGAACATCGTCAACTGAAATCTTAATTATTGTGGCCGACCACTCAAGAGAATATTTATGAAACTCAGTTGAAACATTTGGAATTGTAACTGTACTTCCATCACCATTGGCACCCGAATGACCCGGATGATGAAGCGTGGCATATATTTTATTTTGCTGATTGCCGAGATGCTCCATAATATCAATTTCTCCACTTGCCGGCCAGCCAACTGTTGAAATATTGCTACCCAGCATCCAAATGGCAGGCCATGTGCCACCACCTGTTGGCAGTTTTGCTCTTACTTCAACCTTCCCATACTTAAAAGAAAATTTATCTTTTGATAATAACCTTGCAGATGTGAAAGCACTGCCGTTATAACTTTCTCTCTTTGCTGTAATTTTTAATGTTCCATTCGATATAATTACATTGTCGGCCCTGTTGGTATAATTCTGCTGCTCTGCATTTCCCCAACCACCTCCGCCAAGATCATAACCCCACTTAGCTGCATTAGGAGCACCGGCCACATCAAACTCTTCTGACCATATTAATGAAAAAGCTACTGCAACAGTAATCTGAATTGATTTTGCGATTGTTTTTCCGCTGCTGCTTTTCGCTATTACGTTAACAGTATAAGTACCCGAAGCCGGATATTTATAAGTTACAATACCTGAAGCAACTGTTTGAAAAATTCCGTTGCCAAAATCATAATCGTATGTTACTGCATTGCTGGCAGAAGCTGTAAAAGCAACATTACCACTGTTGTCAGTATTTACGACAGCACTCACAGTAAGATTTGTTGGAGCTACAACAACCGGAGGTGAGCTTTTCTTTTTACAGGAAAAGCCCATCACCAGTATAAACAATAACAGAACTGATAAATATCTCATGTTTATTTCACTTTTAATTTCTGATACCAGGAGTTTCCATCAATTCCAATATTACGCAAGGTCATGTTGGTTGCTGACAGTGCCAGGATTTCATAGGTTGTTCCACCTGTACCAAAAATGATCATTCCATTTCCCGGAACGGTAAATTGAATTCTTGTAGAATTAGCACTGGTAGAAGCAGAAGTTGCGTCCATAAATGCCAGTTTTTTTGTTCCTGTTGTACCCAGATTTAAACAGGCATCTCCACCACCGAATCCATAAAGTGCTGTTGCAGCTCCAATTGAAAAAGATTGTCCTTTATTATCGATCGTCATTGATATATTATTATTCGCATCTTTTGAAAAAGTAATCTCATCATCATATGAACAGGGGTCTCTTTGATTTGGTCCTGCAGCATACCATATAGGAGCAAATGCATCTGAAGGTCCAACACCAAAATGTCCATTGGCATCTTTATCAGAAACCCACACCCTGTTTGATCCGTTTGTTAATGCAGCGATAATTGGAGCCGGTATTTCAAAGGCAACAAATACTTTTATTTTTTTGCTGATGGTTGAAATGGCACCACCGGTACCTACAGCATTTACTGTAATGGTGTAATCAGCAGTTCCGGGATTTGTATACTTGTATGTAATAGAACCGCCGGGAACAACTTCACTTTTACCATCGCCAAAATCGATTTTATATGTTAATGCACTTGTTGCTGTTGTGGTAATGGTTACCCTTCCGGTTCCATTCCCATTAGGATTGGAAGCGTCAGTTCCAACTACAACAGCAGTTAATGTAAGTGCCGACGGAGTCTTGATATCTCCAAAGGAATATGTTTCCTGTTTACAACTGCTGAAACCAATCAGTATTGCAACAAAAAGAACAGCAATTGATTTTATATTATTTATCATGATTGTTATCCGTTTATAAATTAATTAAGTGAAATGTCATCAAAAAGGAAAGTGAAGTTGGCTGTACCATCACCCATTGTTCCCAGGTCAAATATCAAAGTGATCTTATGATAGGAATTTGCTGTGTTGATGGCACTGAAATCAAAGGTTAACTCTTCCCACGCATTTGCAGTAGTGGTAGCTACTTCTTTTTCAAAACTGAGAGCACCATTTGTTTGATTTTCCACTTTCAATAATAATTTAGCTCCAACTCTTGGTGAGAACACTTTTACTTTGAATGTTTTTTTAACTGAGAAATCAATTGCAGATGATAAACCAATCCAGCTGCCACCCCATGGTTGACCTGCATTCTTGATCATCTTACCAACTTTACTGCTTGTATTAATTCCTCCGGAATTTGGATTTGCAACAACAGTTGCATTACCACCATCAAAATCTGTAAATGTAAACGTACCTGATTCGAATGTAAGAGGAAGCGAAGCTCCAGGCGGCGGAGGATTTACTGCCAGATGTTTTACATCATCCCAGTAAAAGATTTTTCCGTTACCTGCTGTGTTGAAGTCGAAAAAGATAGAAGCCATATCGTAGGTAAAAGTATAATTGATGGCTGCTGTACCTGCTGCCTGGTTGGCAAAATCAAATGTCAGGGTTTCCCATGCATTTGCAACAGTAGTTACTGCTTCCGTTTCAACTGATTTTGTATTGTTGGTACGATCTTCTGCTTTTAACCTGATACGAATGCCTGCTGCAGGAGAATAAACCCGAACAGTCATTTGTGTAGCAGTAGCAGAAAATGGTATTTTAGAAGCAAAACCGGCAGTTGTGCTCATGGTTGTTCCTGCCCATGTTTCAGCTCCGTTTGGCTTCGTTGTTTTCTTTACTTTATTCGTTGCATTTGTTGGATCAACTGCATCTACGGTAACATTGTTTCCAAAATCAACTACAGAGTAATTAACGCCCGGATCATCGAATGTAAGAGGTAAACTAACCTGTGAAGAAGGAATGGTATTGGTTAACCTGATATCGTCAAACAACCAGGTAAAATTGGCCGAACCATCTCCTGCTGTTCCCAAATCAAAAATCAACACTATTTTTTGATATGAGTTTGCTGTGTTGATAATACTATAATTAAAAACTAAATCTTCCCAGCTGTTTGCTACGGTGGTTGCTACTTCCTTTTCAAAATTGACAGCACCATTGGTTAAGTTTTCTACTTTCAATAATACTTTTGCACCAACACGTGGAGAAAAAACTTTCATTCTGAAAATTTTGTTTGCAGAAAAATCAATTGGAGTTCCCAGTGCAATAAAACTTCCTCCCCATACTTCAGGTGCATTCTTTACCATCTTCCCAACTTTAGCAGATGTATTTATTCCGTTAGCCTGGGGGTTATTTATTTTGGTAACCGTTCCGCCGCCAAAATCAGTAAATGCATAATTAACAGTAGGAGATTCGAATGTTACGGGCAGAAGTACGGGATCAACGATTGTAATTACTTTCGTCAATTCTGTTGTTGCTGCTCCACCACTTAACGCAACTACCCTTACTGAATAAGTACCCACCGCTGCATAAACATGACTGATGGTTTCACCTTCTAAAAATGACTTGGGTATTTCATTTGCCACATCGCCAAAATATACTCTGAAAACAGTTTCATACAGGGCCTTTGCTGAAACATTCAATTTGTAGTTATTCGATGGATCCACAACAGCGGTAACTTCTAAATTTTCAGGAGCCTTAAATGAAACAGTGAGCTTCTGTATTGTTTCAGTTGTTTTTCCTGAAATGTTATGAGCAATCAATTTCACATTATAAACTCCTTCAGCATAAACATGCTTTGCATTGCCGCCTGCTGAAACTTTTGCTGGCGCTGCAGTTGCATCACCATAATAAACATCATAAGTGGTTGCACCTTCCCCGTTAGGAGTGATGGTTACCAATCCGGTGTTATCCTGTGTAATGTCGAACATGGCCGACAGCTTATTGGGCAGTGCGGCATTTTCTCCAAAGGCAATATCATCGTTTACCGTCTTCCTGCATCCTGTTATAACAAGAAGCAAAAATAACAGGCTGAATAAATATTTTGATGTATACATAAATATCGTTTTTAGTGTTGATTGATTAGTAGCCGGTATTTTGTGTTAATCCTGAAATATTTATTTCCAGTTGCGGAATAGGAAATACTTCATGTTTACCTGCTTTAAAACCGGTAATTTTTGCAGCAGCCTGACCAGTTCTTACCAGATCAAAGAAGCGCTCCCCTTCCATTGCCAGTTCCAATCTGCGTTCATCAAGTACGGCCTGGTATAAAGCAGTACCTGTTGATGTAACATCATGCAGATTATCACCAAAAGCACGGCGACGAACCAGGTTCAGATAGGTTTGTGCTTTTGTTGTATTGGGAGCTGTTGCTTTACTGTTTGCTTCAGCAGCCATTAACAAAACATCAGCATAACGGATTGTTCTGAAATTATTCAGGAAGTTCAGTTCAATCTGTCCGGATGTTTCGCCTTTTCGTGGGAGATACTTCTGATTGTACAAACCGGTATTTTTATAGGGAGCTACCTGGTAAGCTGGTTTTGTTGCGAAGAGTGGATCTGTGGAAGGGTATAGATTTGGGAAGAGAGTTGGATTAGCAATAATGTATGCATCAATGTTTAATGCAGTTGCATTCTTACGCTGATCACCTGCTAAATAAGCAGCTGCCAAGTTTTGTGTTGGTAAATTTGTACTCCAACCCGCCGCATAAGGCATTGCACTGCTACCATTTAAACCCCTGATACCACATTGCTGAACGGCATAGTTACCCTGACCTCTTGTTTGTCCACTCCAATTAAAATAAGGAGAGCTATTGGAATATTGAATTTCAAACACCGATTCAGGGCCATTTTCACCAGTTACTAAAAATATTGAGGCAAAATTTGTAACTAAACTAAAAGCATTGGAGCTAATTACAGTTTCCAGTACAGTAGCTGCAGCATCGTATTTATTCTGATACAGATACACTTTACCTAATAGAGCCTGGGCAGCATATTTAGTTATGCGCCCTTTTTGTGTTTGTATTGCTGGCAGCACAGTGATTGCAGCGGTTAAATCTGCTTCAATTTGTTTGTACACATCTGCTTTAGGAGCTTTACCTAATGTTTTGGAATCAGTTAAACCAAGTCGTTTGTCTGTAAACAAAGGAATGTCACCAAAGAATTTCACCAAAGTGAAATAATAGTAAGCTCTTAAAAAATACACTTCACCATACAATGCATCTTTACCAGCAAAGTCAACAGTTTCCCCGGCAAGATTTGCAGATTTATACTGATGCATGTAATTAGCACGGTTTATACCTTCGTAAGCAGCCTGCCATAAATCAGTAAGTGTTGAATTTACCGGGGTATGTGTATAGTCATCGATCTGTTGCAAAGACAATACATCCGATGCGTTTTCTCCGCCACTTACTGCATTATCAGAAGCAATATCACCAACAGGTACTGTTTGATTCAGCCATTGAATGGGAGTGTACACACTCACAGCCATTGTGCGGTAATCATTTTCTGACTTCAGATAATCAAGTTCAGTTATTTTGAAATCTTCATGCGGATTATAATCCACCCATTTTTTGCACGAAGCAAGCATGGTTACAATCAGTACCAGGCTTATTATAGTTATTTTCTTCATTGTACTATTTTTTTTGATTGGAGTGTTAAAGTTTAATATCAAGACCTACAGAATAAATCCTTGCCTGAGGATATGCACCACGATCAACACCTGAATTTAAAATACCACCAGATATTTCAGGATCAAATCCTGTGTACTTCGTAAAAGTGAATGCATTTTTTACCTGTACATAAACTCTCAGTTTACTGAAGATGTTTTTTGTAACAGATGCAGGGAACGAATAACCTAACTGCAGGTTTTTGATTTTGATAAAAGAACCATCTTCAACATACCTGTCTGACACCCGGATATTACTGTTACCATCAGTAAAGGAATATCTTGGGTTTCTTGCATCATTGGTTGAACCTTCTCCTGTCCACCTGCCCAGTACAGATCGGAACTTATTGCTGTAGTTGGCATTTCTTTCATATGCTCTGTAAATATCATTTCCCTTCGATACATAGGTGAATAAACTAAAATCAAAATTCTTATAATCAAGGTTCACACTCCATCCCAAAGTAAAGTCAGGGAAAGGATCGCCTATTTTTGTTTGATCCAAAGCATTAATAACACCATCTCCATTCACATCCACAAAACGGATATCACCGGGCTGCGCTCCAGCTTGTGCAGCACCCTTTGTAATATCTGCAGCATTTTGAAATAACCCATCTGTTTTATATCCATAAAAATAACCCGGTGTAAATCCTTTCTCAAAAACAGTTACTGTTTGTGACTGGCCATTAAAATATCCGCCACCGAAAATTTTCGCAGTACCATCACTGTTGGTTGCGGTTACTTCATTTTTTGAAGTAGTGAATGTAATACCGGTATTGAGTCTGAAATCTTTACCGATTACTTCTGTATAATTCAGAGAGAGATCAACACCACTGCTTTTTGTTGAGCCGATATTGGCAGTAGGAATAGGAACTGTACCAAGGTATAAAGAAGCAGAAGGTGTAAATAACAAACCATCCACTTTCTTCTGGAAATAATCAGCAGATAAAGAAAATTTCTTTTTATAGAAGTTCATGTCAAAACCAGCATTTGCCTGCAATTGTTTTTCCCAACGCAAAGCATTGTTGGCAGCAGAACCTACTGTAGAGCCCGGATAAAATACGTCACCAAATGTGTAACCATTACTGTTGGCAGTTGGTCCGTATCCTGTATTTACACCTCCTGTAACAATACTTACAAACTGAGGATCTACATTTTCGTTACCGATTGATCCATAGCTTCCCCTGATTTTTAAGTAATCAATAAAATCAGAATGGAAGAAATCTTCATTGGAAGCAACCCAACCTAATGAACCGGAAAAGAAGTTGGCAAATTTATTATCTGTACCAAACGCATACGATCCATCACGGCGTGCAGTGAAAGATGCTAAATACTTTTCATTATAATCATAGTTGATACGGCCGAAATAAGAAAGATTCCTTCTGAAATACTGGTAATAATAACCACTGAGCGCATTTGGGTTATTAGATGTATTGCTTCCATTGGCACCGTCAGTGAAGTTTGCAAACTCCCATGAATTAAACGAAACATCCTCTCTGCTTGCGCCGGCTGCATTACCTGAAGTTTTACCTACTGAAAAACCAAGAACTGTTTCAAAATTGTGATGTTCTTTAATTTTGAAATTGTAGTTAGCGAAAGTTTCCCAGGTATAATTAAAGTTGCTGGTTTTATCATGTGATACTCTGTTATGCTTATAGTTTCTGGTACCATCTGCGAATAGTGTATAAACAGTACTTCCATCAGCATTTAATGTATTTTCTACATTCTGAGGGCCATAAAATACAAGTGGGGTAAAGCTCTTAGAATTACCATCATATTTTGTATAACCAAAACGTGTAGTGAGTTTCAGATTTTTTAATACATCATACTGCAATTCAAACTTACCATACAGCTTTGTTCCGATGTTTTTATTATAGGTATTATCAAGTTTGGTAAGCGGATTAAATATTTCTGATAATAACAGGTTACTGTACCCATATTTACCAACAGTATTAGGTGTTGTATTATAAACAGGTACAGTGGGATCAAAATTCAATGCACTGCCGATAACACTGTTAAATGAATTTTCCTGCACTCCTTTTGAATTCAGGATAACACCAGTTGTATTAACGATGAATTTTAATTTACGTGTCAGATCAAAGTTCAGGTTGGCAGTAAAGTTTCCCCTGTCGAATGTTGATTTATCATTTCCTCCCACAATTCCTCCCTGGTTCAGGTAACCACCGGAAAGAAAATAAGACATTCTATCACCACCACCACGGGCAGTTATATTGTGCGATTGCAATGTTGCTTTCTTAAAAATTTGTTTCTGCCAGTCAACTCCAACTCCTAAAACAGACAAATCAGGGAAAATAACATTTCCACCAGCTACTGTACTTCCTTCATTAATCATGGCTGCATATTCAGTTGCATTTAATACACCTATTGTATTCATTACTTCCTGCACACCATAATTACTGCTGATAGTTATTTCTGTTTTTTGATTCTTTCTGCCCGACTTGGTTGTTACAACAATTACTCCATTTCCACCCTTCACACCATAAATGGCTGTTGTTGCAGCATCCTTCAAAACACTGATTGATTCAATGTCAGTGGCATTAATAGAATTAAAATCAGTAAGTGTTTGAGGAACACCATCGATAATTACTACCGGATCAGTACCTGAAAAAGAAGGAATGCCCCTGATCAGAACAGTAGGTTTTGAACCGGGTGATCCACTTTGAATAACATTTACACCGGAAGCTTTTCCCTGCAATACTTCTTCAACACGCACAGGTCTTAGTTTTTCAATTTCTGCACTTTTAATTGTTGAAATGGCACCCGATACTTTCGTTACTCTTTGAGTACCGTAACCCACAACCACCACTTCTGTTAATTTAGAAACAGCCTCTGTAAGTGTAATTTCCAGCGGGCCATTGGTAATAGCCACCTCTTTCAACTCGAAACCAACAGATGTAATAAGTAAAGTTTTTGCAGTTGAGGGAACAGATATTGTAAAATCTCCGTTCTCATTTGTAGTTGTACCAATCGTAGTATTCTTTACAACTACTGAGGCTTTGGAAACCCCTTCTCCTTTTTCACCGGTTACTTTACCGGTAACCGTTTTGTTTTGTGCCCAAGTAACGTTTGCGGCAAACAATAAGAGAATAAAGAACATTCCCTGAATGACTTTTTTCATACGCAAGTTTTTGTTTAGTTTAATCAATAATCAATCGAGGGGTAAAATTAGGGCATACTAAAATTTATAATGGCATTATTCACTACATCTACACTACATCAACATTGTTCAACTATTTGATTTTCAATAGTTTTAAATTTCATCTTTACTACATCAAACATATTTTTATCTTTATTGAATGAAATTGCCTGCCGCATTCCTTTTCACAGTACTTATAGGAAATTTATCACTTGCACAGAATACAATTGGGCTGCCTCAAATAGTGAATTACAAAAACACCGACTTTCATGCCGGTACACAAACCTGGGATATTAAGCAGGATAAATGGGGCCGTATGTACTTTGCCAATAATGAGGGGCTGGTAACATTTGATGGTGCTTACTGGAAGGTATATCCGCAGCCCAATAAAACGATTTTGAGGTCCATTGCCCTGGCTGAAAACAGGATTTATGCAGGTGGTCAGGATGAAATCGGTTATTACTCCCCCGATAAAAATGGGAACCTGCAGTACACTTCATTGAAAAAACTGATTCCGAACTCTCAAAATAAGTTTGAGGATATCTGGGACATTGAAGTATACAAAGAGTCTGTTTTTTTTCGCACTAGAGATCGAATTTTCGAACTGAAGAATGAGACCATCCAGGTTTATCCTGCGATCAATATCTGGCAGATTCTGAAAACTGCCGGCAACAAACTAATTGCACAGGATTCTAAAAGCGGTTTGTATCAATTCATCAATAATCAATGGCAGCCACTATCAACGGATAAAAACTTCCCTGACATTGTTATAACCGGAATTGAGCCCATCAATAACGACAGCCTGTTAATCAGTTCTCTTCAAAATGGTCTGTATACTTTTTATAATGGAACTCTTACCAGGAAAAATACAAGCGCTGATAATATCTTTTTAAAAAGTGAGGTATACTCTCTGGAAAAAATAAACAGTACTGAATTTGTAGCAGGTACTACTTCAGAAGGCTGCCTTGTCATAAACTCGGGGGGACAAGTTGTACAACAAATCAGCCGGCCTGAAGGCTTGCAAAACAATTCCATACTCAGTGTGTTTCTCGATAAGGATAATAATTTGTGGACGGGATTAAATAATGGAATCAGCTTTATTGCTTATAACTCAGCAATAAAATATATCAAACCCAGTAAAACCAACGAGCTCTCTGGTTATACTTCAACGGTATTTAATAACCGCCTTTATATAGGTACTTCAGATGGAGCTTATTCTGTATTTCTTCCCAATACAAATAAAGACTTAAGTTTTTCGAAAGGAAATTTCGAACCAATTGCAAACAGCAGCGGACAGGTATGGAGATTTGATGAGGTAAACAGGCAATTATTAATGGGGCATCATAACGGGGCTTTTGAAATCAAAAATACTGAGGCTATTCAGCTTACACATGATGGAGGTGTTTGGTTATTTGTTCCCACCTCATCCATCTTTCCATCTAAAAATGTAATTGCCGGTACCTATTTAGGGTTAACGATGTTTGAATTTGCTGAACCATCTTCATTCAGTGGAGGAAAGCTCCGGGGAATGAATGAATCATTACGCTTTCTTGCTATTGATAATAACAATGATATCTGGGCATCACATCCATACAGGGGCATTTATAAAATTCAGCTTTCGCCTGATAACAAATCTTTCAGTTCCCAACTGTTTACTGAAAAAGAAGGATTGCCATCTACATTCAGAAACCATGTGTACAGAATAAAAAAAAGGGTTGTATTCGCAACCGAAAAAGGTATTTATGAATACAATACCGAAACAGGAAAATTTATCCCCTCTCCTCTTTTATATAATGTGTTTGGAAATGCAGGTGTTCAGTATCTTAATGAAGATGCTGATGGAAATATCTGGTTCTGCAGTGGTAAAAAAATTGGAGTAGTGAGTTATTCCGGTGCTGATGCAGAAACCAAACCCATGCTTACGTATTTTCCTGAATTAACCGGTAAAATTTTATCGGGTTTTGAAAGTATTTATCCCTTTACAAAAGAAAATATATTCATTGCATCGGAGAATGGTATCATTCATCTCAACTATGAAAAATATTTTGGCAACAATCCAAGTTTAAAAATCCTGCTTACACAGGCAAAAATTATCGGGAAAGCAGACAGTGTTGTGTTTGGAGGATATTATACCGGAAAAGGTAAACTGGAAAACAAACAGGATCAAAAATCAATTCAGCATTTTCCAATTGACTTTAATTCATTTCACTTTGAGTTCAGTTCCCCGGCATTCAGTTTGCAGAACAATATAGAATACAGTTACCAACTGGAAGGATATGAAACAAAATGGTCGGCATGGACATTGAAAACAGAAAAAGATTATACCAACCTGCCAAATGGCGCCTACACTTTTAAAGTAAAGGCACATGATAATCTTGGCAATGAATCAGAACCGGTAAGTTACAGCTTTGTTGTAAAACCAGCCTGGTATAAAACAATTTGGGCATACCTGTTATATACAGCAATTTTTCTTTTAGCTCTTTACATCGTTGACAAGCTGCAGAAAAGAAAATTTTACCTCCAGCAGTTAAAATATGAAGAGGAACAGAAAAGGCTGAAATACATTCATCAGTTAGAAGTAGAAAAAAATGAAAAAGAAATTATTCAGCTTCAAATTGAAAAACTATCCAACGAAGTTACCTACAAAAATAAAGAACTTGCCGATGCAAGTATGCACCTGGTTGAAAGAAGTGATGCACTCATAAAAGTGAAAGATGAACTACAGCAGCTGTACAAAAAAACCGGAGGTAATCATGATGTAAAAAAAGCAATTCAGCTTGTGCATGATATTGAAAAAAACAATTCAAACTGGGAACAGTTTGCCACGCATTTCAATGAAATAAATAATGACTTCCTGAATAAATTAAAACTGAAATTCTCCGGTTTAACCAATACAGATTTAAAGCTATGTGCCTATCTGCAGTTAAAGCTTTCATCGAAAGAAATTGCCCAACTCATGAATATTTCTGTTCGTGGCGTTGAAATCAGCCGTTACCGTCTCAGAAAGAAATTACATTTACCAACAGAGCAAACCCTGAATGATTTCCTGAATGAAATTCACAGGAATTAAAAACTTCTGTTACTGATTATGCATTCGCCATGGCACGGTCAAGGTGAACATAGCCTCCGTCAACATAAATCAATTGTCCTGTTGTGTGGCTTGACACGGGCGATAATAAAAACACCGTCATATTTGCTATTTCTTCGGCAGTGGTAAAGCGTTGTTCAAATGGAATTTTGGAAGTAATCTCTTTCAATTTTTCTTCCGGATTTGGCAATGTTTTAATCCATTTTTCATAGAGCGGAGTGTAACATTCTGCAACAACCAATGCATTTACACGGATAGAATATTTTGCAAGCTCCACTGCCCATTCACGGGTTAATGCATTTCTGCCACCATTGGCTGCAGCATAAGCTGACGTATTTCCCTGGCCGGTTTCTGCTGTTTTGGAAGTAATGTTCACAATACTTCCTTTTGATTTTTTAAGTTCAGGCAATGCAAAATGTGCCATCAGATAATAATGCACAACATTTTTATGCAGACTTTCCATAAAGCGTTTATAATCGCCGGTTTCCAATCCTACTCCATCATTTACACCAGCGTTGTTGATGAGCCCTTCAATTCTTCCGAACTTTTCAATGACCGCTTTTACTGCTTTCTCACATTCTTCGGGCATTGACAACTCTGCACTCACCTGCCATGCTTTACCACCTGCAGCTTCAATTTCATCAACTACCAATTGATTATCCGTTGTATTGCGGCCAACAATAACAGGTATTGCTCCTTCTTTTGCAAGAGCCTCTACAATTCCTTTGCCAATTCCTTTGGCACCACCTGTAACAATAACAATTTTATCCTGTAACCGGAGATTCATATTATATGATTTATAAGTTATAAAATCTGATTGCGTTTTTACTGAATACATTTTCCTGTTCTTCTATAGTAAATGTTGCAAAATATTCTTTGATGCCATGCAGCCATTTTTCATACGATGATGCGACCAGGCATACGGGCCAATCGCTCCCAAACATGATGCGGTCTGTTCCAAAACAATTAACTACTGCATCTATATAAGGAGCTAAACTCTCTCTTGTCCAGTTTTTCCAGTCTGCTTCCGTAACCATTCCGCTCAGTTTGCAATAAACGTTTTGATGTTTACTGATCTTTTCCATGCCGGTTTTCCATTCATCAATCTTCCCATCTTTGATAGGCGGCTTTGCGATATGATCAATAACAAAAAGCTGATCCGGAAATTTTTGCGCCAGCTGTAATGCAGCTTCAAGATGATTCGGAAAAATCAGGATGTCATACGTAAACCCGTACTGATTCAGTTTACTGATACCATGCAGAAAATCTTTGTGCAACATGAACGAAGGTTCTTCGTCCTGCAATACATGTCTGAAACCTTTCAGCTTTGCATATTGTTTAAAATACTGCAATCTTTTTTCGATTAACGCATTACGCAGATCAACCCAGCCAACAACACCTGCAATGAAATTATTTTCATCAGCCATTTGTACAAGCCATTCTGTTTCTGCTTCTGTTTGATTTGCCTGAACAGAAATACATGCTTCCACTTTTTCAGCTGTCAACACTTGTGCAAGATCATTTGGCAAAAAATCTTTCCGA
>JANOIQ010000216.1:0-7968 GCA_031407835.1 Chitinophagaceae bacterium | reverse complement strand
ATACCATCAAAGAAAAAAACAATCGGAACTCCCTTTGCTGCAAAATTATAATGATCGCTGCGGTAATATAAACGGTTAGGATCTTTCGGATCGTTATACTTTCTGTCAGTAATAAGCTTGATATAAAGATTGTTGATGCTGTCAACAAAATTTGGAAGATCACTGCTCAGTTTATCATCACCAATTAAGTACACATGATTGTTACTGTCGAGTGATTTCAGGTTGTCATCTTTTCTGCCGATCATATCAATATTGATATCGAGAGATGTTTTCTCCAGTGAATACACCGGATGATTGGCATAATATTCACTTCCCCACAAACCTTTTTCTTCCCCGCTTACAGCTAAGAATAAAATATTTCTGCGTGGGCCTTTACCTGCTGCTTTAGCTTTAGCAAATGCTTCAGCCAATTCAAGTACACCAACAGTGCCGCTGCCATCATCATCAGCACCGGGGTTTACTTTGCCATTTGTAATACCAATATGATCATAATGTGCTGAAATGATAATCCATTCATCTTTTTTATCTGTTCCTTCAATCATGCCCAGCACATTTGAAGCAGAAGACACAAGACTTTCTTTGTTGAAAGAAAGCATCAGTTCTGTTGCAACTGTTTTTGTTTCTAAGCTTTGTTCTTTTGCTTTTGCAAAATCAGCTTTCAGAATGGCTTCGCCCATTGCTTCTGAAATGCGTAGTACAAGCGGAGATTGTCTTGCTTTGTACAAGTTCAGAGACATTCTGCCGCTGCGTGGCGATGGTTGTTTGTCAATATTATTCTGCACAAACAAAATAGCAGCAGGCTGACGGCTGTATAATCTGAAGATTTCATTTTGGGCGGGAAGTTGTGTTCCGTTTTTTGCAACGATGATAACTGCTTTACCCCTGATATCTGTGGTAGTATCGATCTTACTCATATACACCACTTCGCTGAAAAACTGTTTTGTTGTGATGATGTTATTGGTCATTGCAGAAAAATCTTTTCCAAACAGGTAGCTGTTGCCGCTAATATTTGCAGAAGCATCAAGCAAGGTGTCTTTGTAAAGCGGATAGAACTGCTCATAATTTCCGTTGTTGGCAGGAGCAATACCGATACGCTGAAACTGTTGTTTCAAATATTCAGCAGCTTTCCGTTGTCCTGCTGTACCTGTTTCCCTTCCTTCCATGGCCGGATCGGCAAGAATGTAGAGATGGGTTTTTAAATCGTCAGCTGTGATTGTTTGTGAAAATTTTTCTGCTGTTTTATTTTTCTTCTGGGCAGAAACAGAGAGCGTAAGCAAACTGAATGCAAATAAAAAATAGTTCCTCATGTTTATTTTTTTGATGCGCCGAATATAAAATAAAATCCCGCCGTAAGCGGGATAGTTGTATAAACGGTAATGGAAGCCGGCCCGGCAATCGGGTCGGTCTGCCTTCTGTTACGAGCAGGCGATTTTTTGTACTCTTCTCTGGTGACGGCCACCTTCAAATTCAGTGGTCATAAAAGTGTTAACCATTTTTTCTGCATCACCTTCACGAACAAAACGGGCAGGGATACAAATCACATTGGCATTATTATGTCCTCTTGATAATTGCGCCAGTTCTTCACCCCAGCAGATAGCCGCTCTGATGCCCTGGTGTTTGTTGGCTGTAATGGCTACACCATTAGCGCTGCCGCAGAGTAAAATTCCAAAAGAAGCTTCGCCTTTTTCAACAGCACTGGCAACAGGATGGGCAAAGTCAGCATAATCAGCTGATTCAGTTGAATAGGTACCAAAATCTTTAAAAGCAATTCCTTTGCCTTCTAAAAACGAAATCAGATCTTCTTTGTAGTCAAACCCTGCATGATCACAACCAATGGCCACGGGTTTGCTCATATCAAAAGGACTTTGCATAACGAAAAGTTTTGTGAGTTACTATTGAAAATCAAAGTTAGTATATAAAAACGAGTCAATAGCCGGTAGCCGGTAGTCTTAAGTCGTTAGTAAAAGGCAACAGCTTACAGGAATTTTTCAGGATGATTAATCATATAAGCAAGGAGTTTTGCCACCTCTTCGTTTAATGAAAAAAGCTGGTTGTATTTTTCACCATTCAGGTAATTGCAATCCTTTGCAAAGTCAAGCCATACTTCAGTTTCACCATTTTCCATATCAGAATCTGTAAGCTTACTTACAAAGTGAGCAGGATATTTTCTTTTTCTGTATGCTTCGGCCATGCAGGCACAAACAGACCTTGAGCTTCTTCTTATTTGATCAGTAAGACTGTACTTTTCTTCAGGAGGAAATGTTTTTGAAACAATAAAGATTTCATCAGCAACTTGTTTCGCTTTTTGATAAGCAAGAAGTGTTTTATAACCAGGCATAGCAACTTTTTAAAGCCTTAAATTATAAATAGAAAATCCCAGTTATAATAGTTTACTTAATGTTACTCACTAATAACTATTGGCTAAAGACTACTCACTCTCCTCCTAACTCCATTCTTCTTCATCCTTTTTTGCCTGTTTACGGTTAATTCGCAAGCTCAGCAAAATACTGAATTCGTACAATGCATAAAGGGGAATAGTTACCAAAGCCAAACTGAAAGGATCTGTTGAAGGCGTAATGATGGCAGCAAGGATTACGATTACGATAAATGCAAATTTTCTTATTTTCTTTAATGTTTGCGGGGTAAGGATACCAACTCTTGTGAGCAGCATTACCACAACCGGGAGCTGAAACAATAACCCAATACCTACCGTTAAATAAACCAGGTTTTCAAAATAATCGCTGATGGTGGGTTTAAATTCGATTAACGGGCTGATGGTATAAGTAGAATAAAAATAAACCATAAACGGGGTAAGAATATAATAGCCAAACGCAACACCCATGAAAAATAAAATCGAAATCCATAAAATAGCGCCGGTTGTTCCTTTCTTTTCTTTATCATTTAAAGCCGGACGTATAAATCGCCACACCTCCCAAAATACATATGGAAAAGCAAGAATAAAACCACCTGTGAATGCAATGGTGAATGTCATGAGGAATTGCTCTGTCATTGCATTGCTCTGAAAGCGGATGGTGAAGTTCTCCATGCAAAGATCTTTTACATGTAACCAGTTGCCGATATCACATAACCATTTGTAGGTAACAAACTCTTTGTGCACCGGACCCATAAACACCTGGTCAACAAAAAAAGTAATATTTGAAAAGATAATAATGGAACCAACGACAATGGCAATTACTGCACGGATCACATGCCAGCGTAATTCTTCCAGGTGATCAATAAAAGTCATTTCTGCCTTTTGACCACTTTCCTGACCACGGAGTCGTTTAAAAATAGATCTGCGTTCTGATTGTGTTTCCGCCACTGTTATTTATTTCAATTGCAAATGTAACCCGAAAAAAATGAGCAAAAAAACAAGACTCTGAATTGTATTGTAATTAGTTACACAACCATAGACAGAGGCAGCAACAAGCTTATAAACACGGGTATCCATCATCCTATATAATACGAAAAAACGGTTGCTTTGGACTTTCATTTTCCTTTTTTTTCCTTCGGCACCCACACCGCAGCTCTTGTTTATTCATATAATTGTTCTCAGAAACGATTTAATGTATTATGCGGAAGTGTCAATACTGATAAAAGCTACTTCATTTTTTGACCATTAACTTTAATGAACTAAAAAGGCTGTCTTAAAACAAGACAGCCTTTTTTTTTGTTTAACCTGTGAAGCTATTTTGTTGCCAATGCTTTATCAATGGTAAAAATCAGCATGCCACGATGAGCCCTGGTACTTTCGTTAGGCGAAACCGCTGTTGCCAGCATGGCCCGTATTTTTTTCAATGTATTATAAGCGCCGCTTTTTGAAGCGTTGTCGAATCCTGCTTTTGATTCAACAATAGCAATAGCGCCTTTTACAAATTCACTTTGCAAATTCTGACGGTAGATGTTCACCGTGCCACCGAGATCTGCTTTAAAGATAGCAGTGGTTAAGTCGTTCATCACTTCAGCGACATTGTACGTATTGCCATACAACCCGCTGTTGTTGATGCGGCGCAAGGTTGTTGGGTGCAGTAACTCTGCAAGAATATTTGTTTGGAAATTCTGTACAACAGAAGTGTGTTTGGGATCTTCAGGAGCACCGAAGAAATTATAACCACGGCGTTGAACCTGCAGGTAAGGTAATACTTGCAGGTCTGCATCAAACGCAGTAGCTGCAAATACGTTCTTTGCTAAAAAAGCCATTGCTTTTTTCTGGTATTCAACCGGCGTAATTGTAAATGGTTTGCTGCCAGGGTTTTGTCCGGGGAAGCTTCTGTCAACCTGCACACCACCAATATAGCGACTGATGGCATTGGCCATTTGAAAACGCTGACTATTTAATACAGCATAACGGATCTGAATTTCCTGGTATGATTTATCGCCTTTTGCATATTTACTTACCAGTTTGCTCATGGCGCTGTTTACAAACTTGAAACGGTCTTCACCATAAGTAACCATATCATTACTCATATCGTTGACCATTACACGTGGATCAATACCGTTACCGGGGCTGCGCATATCATCTGCATCGTTCCCAAACGTAAGCTGTGGCTCATGACTGCGGCGCAACAATGCATTCAGGCTGCTTTGTTCCTGAGCTGCACTAAATTCACGATAACCATATTCAATGGCCCATAAATCATAAGGACCCGGCTTCATGGTATAGTAATCACCTTGTTTGCTTCTGTCGCTGTTAATGTTAACCGATGGATAATCCATTACAGAACCCTGCAAACCTGATTTTTGTGTGATGGCTTTGTTGTGTACTTCTGTGGGGCTCAGCATTTGGCTGGCCTTCATGTTATGATTTAAACCAAGTGTATGGCCCATTTCATGTAAGATCAGGTAGTAAATGAACTGCTCATGTGCAAGTCTTACTTCACCTGCAGCGCCATCTGTTGCGCTGGTGGTGATAAGAGTTGAACCTGCCATGTATTGCTTCGCCAGTTCATTACCGATTGTACAGGTAGCCCAATGTTTACGCATATGTACAGGAACCATTTGCATTGCCTGATCATTAGCAGTATAACCAGCGTTATCAGCTTCAGTAACATCTAAGAACGGTGTTTCTGAACCGGATGCCCACTCAATTGAGATATCACTGCCAAGAATTTGCCCTGTTCTTGGGTTCACAAAACTTGGTCCGATGGCTCCGTATTGCGGATACGGAGAAGAGATCCAGCGGATCACATTGTAACGGATATCAGCAGGGTCCCATGCAGCATCATCAGGCATAATCTTCATCACCACTGCATTTTTAAAACCTGCTTTTTCAAACGCTTCGTTCCAGCGTTCGCCTGCAGCTTTTACAATATTGCGGTATTCAACCGGGGTTGTATTTTCCACCCAAAATGTAATGGGTTCAACGGGTTCACTCAATGCAGCAGAAGGATCTTTCTTCTTTAAATACCAACGGTTAATCATATCACGGTAGTTGGTAATTTCGTTTGACGTAAGATCATCTACTTCCTGTGTAAAATAACCAATGCGTGGATCGTCTAATCTTGGCTTGTAATCATTCACGGGCACTTCAAGAAACGAGTGCTGCAGTCTTACACGCACATAGCGGGCATCAGTAATATCTTTTCCACCACCGTTGAATGGCATTGGATTATCATACGCCAGGTCAACAATCACATCGCTGTTGTTTGGGTATGAGCGGATGTTGGCATATTTACTTTTTGTTGGATTGTAGCCACCCAGATTAAATACTGCACCGGGAGGCAGCATTGGTGACATGATTGGCTTAACAGGATCGAGTTTATCACTCAGAAATAAACCATCAACACTGATAAGATATCCGGCTGTATCTTCTACACTGAATTTGTCTATAAAAAAAACAGCTTCCGGCAGGTCAGTTGCTTTGCTTACCGCATTTTTAGGATCATAATAAAACGATGTGTTCTCCATCGAGAACTCAATTTTATCATACTGCTTTTTCATTTTAAATACCAGGTTTGCACGGTGCATACTCTGGTGCAGGAATAAACTCGAAGGACCTGCCAATGAAAAACTCTGGTAAATAAAATCTTTGTTAAGCTGATCTTTACGCACATACATCTGTACACTCCCTGTTACCGTATCCTGGTAAAGGGTGAACAAACCTGCATGTTTTTTACTGGTTTTTACTTTGTCGGCCACATTAGCTTTTGGTGGTGCTTTCTTTGTGGTGTCTGCTGCCGGTGCTGCTGCAGGTTTAGCCTGTGCAAATGTTTCGGCTCCATACAACAGGCAGGCTGCTGTAAAAGCGAATGCAATCTTTTGCTTCATAAATGGTGATTTGGTTTTGGAAATAGAAGGTATAATAAAGATTTCGTATGAATCCGGAGTTTTTATAAACGGACAAACAAGATTGTAACTGGTTGATAAAACTGCTCCTCAGTTAGTGCAGCACTTTCATTTTTACTGTTTCTATCCGGGTGTCGTTTACTGAAAGGATATCAAATTCGTAGTTGTCAATAATGATCCGCTCTTTCGCCTTGGGAATGGTTTCATAATGATCAACGATATAACCAGAGAGTGTTTCAACATCCCTGTCATCTTTAAATTCAAGATTATATTTTTCTGCGAGATAATCCAGTTCCAGCCGTCCGCTGAAAATATATTCGCCTTCGGCCAGTTCTTTTTCAACAAATTCTTCAATGTCATATTCATCCTGTATTTCACCAAAGATTTCTTCCAGCAAATCTTCCATGGTAACAATGCCGCTGGTGCCGCCAAATTCATCCACCACCCAGGCAATGCTTTTCCGTTCTTTGGCAAACTGATTGATGAGATCTGTAACACCCATACTTTCCGGTACAGCAGGAATGGGTAATAAAATTGATTTAATATCGGCCGGTTTACGAAACAGATCTAAATGATGTGCATAACCCAGGATATTATCAATGTTGCCATCATACACAATCAGCTTGCTCAGCTTTGTTTCAATAAATTTTTGTGTAAGATCATTGATGGTTGAAGCGGCTTCCACCCCAACAATTTCTTTACGTGGAATTAAACATTCACGCACTTTTACACCTGGTAACGAGAGGGCATTTTCAAACAGTTCTGTATTCAGATCCTGCGTTTCTTCATTGTTGTCTTTGCTCTGTTGAATAAAATGTTCCAGATCAACACGGCTGAAGGCTTCTTTCTTTTCATTCACCCTTACATCAAACAGGTATTTCAAAATCCATTCTGCAATGTTTACAAACAGTACAGAAACAGGCGACAGTAAGCTGCTGAAAAAACTGGTGATCCTGGCTAAAAAAGAAAGCAGTGAATTGCTTCTTGCCCGGAAGATGGCTTTGAAAATAACCTGAACGAGTAAAATGATAAAGGCAGTTACAATTATTTCAAGAATTATGCGCAATGATGAATTTTGAATTACCAGCGGCATTTTTTTCCAGAGCGGATCAAAAAAACGGGTGGCCAGTAATACAAAAATCACCAGCGCCAGGTTGATACCTACGAGGATGGCGCCAATAAAACGGCTTTGCTCTTCAATAAAACCACTGAGGATGCGGCCACTGGCAAGACCTTGTTTTTTCTTAAGCTCTACCGAAAACCGGTTAAGCGAGCCAAAGGCTGTTTGCAGCCCGGCAAAAAAACCTACAAACAGAATACTGATGCCAATGCCTATAAGTAAATACCAGTTCATCTTTAAAAATAGTGTTTTTGTAAGGAATTGCAAATGGGGTTATTCCTGTTCGGCAAGAAAAGCCTCCACAAACTGCTCTGCTTCGGCACAGGCCTCGGATAAATGGGCATTAACCACCACTTTATGAAAAGATTGTTTAAACGATATTTCGTACGAAGCCTTATTCAATCTGGCCTGCAGGGTTTCAGCTGTTTCAGTACCCCTGCTTTCCAGCCTTCGTTTCAGTTCTTCAATACTGGGCGGCTCAATAAAAATGGACAATGCCTGCTGCGGATACAATCCCTGTACATGAATGGCACCTTTTACATCAATATCCAGCACAGGAGTTT
>JANOIQ010000202.1:0-5204 GCA_031407835.1 Chitinophagaceae bacterium | reverse complement strand
GGCTGATGGCTGCATACATTTCCTTCAGCTTTTCTTCTTTGATTTTTTCTTCATCCGTATCAGCCTGTTCTACTGGTATAAATTCCGGAAAGCTGAGTGCTACTTTTCTCGATTGCTTCCGCAGGTTACTGATGGCTGTATTCAAGGCAATCCGGTACATCCAGGTACTGAACTTTGCTTCACCACGAAAAGAACCAAATGATTTCCACAGCTGAATAATGATTTCCTGGTACAGGTCATCCTTGTCCGCATCATTGCGGCCATAGAGGTGGCATACCTTTCGTATGATGCCCTGGTTTTGATTTACCAGTTGCAAAAATTCCTGTTCAGCGGTTTCGGTCATTCAACCAATTGGTTTTTGTATTTGTTGTACAAAAAACAATTAAGTTACACGCAAATATTTTTTTCATGAAAAAAATGTATCATCTCGCCAGTTGCACCACCTGCCAGGCAATTATCAGGGAAACAAAAGTGGTAAAGGCGGGAACAGAACTGCAGAACATCAAGGAAGAAAAAATCACTCCGCAGCAACTGGAAGAAATGAAAAAACTGTCGGGCAGTTATGAAGCACTGTTCAGCCGGCGTGCATTAAAATATAAGGAGCTTGGGCTCAAAGACAAACCACTCACAGAGGAAGATTACAAAAATTTTATCCTGGGAGAATACACCTTTCTGAAACGGCCTGTTACCATCTTCAATGGTAAAATCTTTATCGGCAATGATAAAAAAACTGTAGACGCTTTGAAAAAAGCGGTAAAATAACTCCTGTTAAATCTTTGTCATTTTTTATCAATCATTGCTATTTACAGTTTATAATCCAACCAAAGCGGTAGACAAAAAGAAAATAAACTGTATTTTTATCTGCGGTCAACAGCAGTCAGCTACCGATCGTTAGATGTTTGCCAAAGGCACTGAATGCAATAAAACGTTTATTATGAGCAAATTTCCGGGCTACCTGCTGAGCAGTCATTTTCCATCGAGGCAAACAGTAGTTTCATTTACTGACGAGTTAATCAATTACCTGTTCCCCGTTATTCAGGATCCAAGAGCTTTTGACCAGGCAGAAATAAAAATGCAGGCATCCCTGCAAAAAAAATTGATTGAAATTCTCACCCCGCTTTCGCAGAACTATACAATAGATGTAGAGGAAATAGCAGAACATTATTTTGATGAGCTGCCCGACATCAAGCAACAGCTGATTGAAGACGCTGAACTCATACTTGAATTTGATCCTGCTGCCAAATCACTGGAAGAAGTGGTGCTTTCTTATCCCGGCTTCCAGGCAATCATTGTGTATCGTTTAACACATGTGTTATACCAGAAACAGATTCCTATTTTACCCCGTATGATGAGTGAACTGGCACATAGCCGCACAGGGATTGATATTAATCCGGGTGCTGAAATTGGCTGCCCGTTTTTTATAGATCATGGCACCGGTATTGTAATTGGTGAAACAAGTGTAATTGGAAAGAATGTAAAAATGTACCAGGGTGTTACCCTGGGTGCACTTGCTGTACGAAAAGAAGATGCACAGTTCAAACGTCACCCTACAATTGAAGACAATGTGGTGATTTATGCCAACAGTACCATCCTTGGTGGTAAAACGGTAATTGGTCATGATAGTATTGTAGGAGGTAACACATGGATTATTGAAAGTGTAATTCCGCACAGTGTTGTGTATACAAAAAATAAAATCATTATAGCCGATAAAAAAGATTTTACCGAACCATTAAATTTTATCATTTAACTATTCTTATAAACGAAAAACAGATGAAAGCAAATAACATTTTAGAAACGATTGGCAACACGCCGCATGTAAAGATCAACCATTTATTTTCTGCTGATGTGGAAGTTTGGAGCAAACTGGAAAGAGCAAATCCGGGAGGAAGTATTAAAGACCGTATTGCTTTAAGCATGATTGAAGATGCAGAAACAAAAGGATTACTGAAACCCGGCAGCATCATCATTGAACCAACGAGCGGCAACACCGGTATCGGTTTAGCAATGGTGGCAGCAGTAAAAGGTTATGAAATTGTTTTAGTAATGCCTGAGAGCATGAGTATTGAACGCCGAAAACTTATGAGTGTGTACGGTGCAACATTTGAATTAACACCCCGTGAAAAAGGAATGAAAGGTGCTATTGAAAAAGCAAAGGAATTAGTGGAAGCAACGCCCAATAGCTGGATGCCTCAACAGTTTGACAATGCTGCTAACGTTGAAGTACATGCAAAAATCACCGCACAGGAAATCATTGCAGATTTTCCGGAAGGATTAGATTATCTCATCACAGGTGTTGGTACCGGCGGACATATTACCGGTGTTGGCCGTGAATTGAAAAAGAAATTCCCGAATGTAAAAGTATTTGCAGTTGAGCCGGAGTTATCTCCTGTTATCAGTGGTGGTGCTCCTTCACCACATCCGATTCAGGGAATCGGTGCAGGGTTTATTCCAAGCAACCTGGATGTAACAGTGCTGGATGGTGTAATACAGGTTAGTAAAGATGAAGCGTTTGATTTTGCACGCCGTTCAGCAAGTGAAGAAGGAATTTTCCAGGGAATTTCAAGTGGTGCAACGATGGCTGCAGTAGCAAAGAAAATTCCGGAGATGGCTAAGGGCAGCCGTGTACTGATTTTTAATTACGACACAGGTGAACGTTACTTTAGCGTTGATGGTTTATTTTAATCAATAATTTTCTGCTCAATAAAAAAGACATCGATGTTCGATGTCTTTTTTTATTGATACCGGCCTCATCTCCGACGCTCCGGTCGGAGTCAGACATTCATCGTCTGACCTCCATCTCCTTCTCCAATAGAGAAGGAGCGGTGCAATATTAGTTTTACAAACTTTTTTTCTTCCATATCAACTTCATATCTTCTCTCTGCAAAAAAAGAGTTTAAAAGATAGAAAACTCTCTGAAGAAGCTGGCATTGTGCTGTTGCGCCCTCCTCCTTCGGGGGTAACCGTTTATGGTTACGAGCGAAGCTCAGAGGGGGCTTATGATTCTCAGCTTTGCATAATTCAGCATAATTTTTTTCTCACCATTCAATTCAAACTTCACAGTGGCAATGGGATTATGTGCACTGCCTTCCATTTTTATCACTTCACCAAAACCAAATTTCTGGTGTTCTACTTTTTGTCCTTCCTGTAAACTGCTGGTATCGCTTGCCACAAAATCCGGAGCAGGTTTATGCTCCACTGTTTGCGGTCGTGAGGGAGGCGTTATATAAGATGGTGTTGAACTTTGTTTTTTGGGTGGTGCGCCATATTTCTTCTCCGCCTGTGCAGCATCATTGTAATCAGATTTATTGCCCCATCCTTTCATCCGGTCAAATGCTGAACCACTGCCAAATCCTGTGTTTTGATTTTTCATACCGCCGCCTGCAAAACTTCTGTCAACTTGTTCTTCCGGTAATTCATCTAAGAAACGACTCGGTTCATTTTGTACAATCTGTCCAAACTTGTAACGTGTATTGGCATAAGTGATCCAGAGTTTTGTTTTTGCTCTTGTGATCACCACATAAAACAAACGACGTTCTTCTTCCAGCTCTTCCCTTGTGTTAATGCTCATGGCATTGGGGAATAACATTTCTTCCAACCCGGCAGCAAACACACAACCAAACTCCAATCCTTTTGCCGCATGAATGGTCATTAATTTTACACTATCTGAATTGGGATCTTTATTATCAGCATCGGTTAATAAAGTAATCTGTTGTAAATAAGAGCCTAGAGTTACTGCCCCCTCCCGGGCCCCCTCTAAATCTCCCCCGGAAGGGGAGACTTTGCCTTCGCTCATATCCCCGCCTGTCGAAGAGTCTGTATTTAAATTTGAGTCATTGAAAAGCTGGCTTTGAGGGTTTGCAGTTCCCCCTTCAGGGGGCGGAGGGGGCATCACTACACCATCCTCATCAATCTGGTTTCTATTCTGCGTATCATCCACCCATTCTTTAATTGAGTTTAATAACTCCTGGATGTTTTCATAACGCTGTAACCCTTCTGTACTCTTATCGTTAAATAATTCTTTTACAATGTTTGTCTGCTTGCCTACATGCACCGCCACTTCATAGGCATTGTGTTTCTGCAGCATGCTGGCGAAGCTTTTGATCATGATTACAAATCCATCAATTGCTTCCAGTGTACCTGCACGAAAACCAAACTGTGCAGCTTTGGTGAGCACTTCCCACATGCTGATATTATTTTCATTGGCAAACAATACCGCTTTATCAATGGTTGTCTTTCCAATTCCTCTTGCAGGAAAGTTGATGATACGTTTTAATGCTTCTTCGTCTCTCGGGTTTACGATCAAACGCATGTACGCAATAAAATCCTTGATTTCTTTACGTTGATAAAAACTGATACCGCCATAAATAATATAGGCAATATTCATACGGCGAAGGCTTTCTTCAAATGCACGGCTCTGTGCATTGGTGCGGTAGAGAATTGCAAAATCTTTATTACGGTAATGATTGCGGAGTTTCTGTTCCTGTATAGTATCAGCAACAAATTTTCCTTCCTCATTATCCGTCATTGTTCTGATCAGCTTGATCTTTTCTCCTTCTGCATTTTCTGTAAAGAGAATTTTTTCAATCTGATTCTTATTGTTGCTGATTACTTCATTAGCAACCTTCAGAATATTTTGTGTACTGCGATAGTTCTGTTCCAGCTTCACTACTTTCACATCATCATAATCTTTCTGAAACTGTAGAATATTTTCAATGGTTGCACCACGGAAACTGTAAATACTTTGCGCATCGTCACCTACCACACACACATTTTCATGCATAGCCCCGAGCAACTTGATGATTTCGTACTGGGCAGGATTGGTATCCTGGTACTCATCAATCATGATGTATTTAAACTTACGCTGGTACTTTCCTAAACTTTCGGGGAAATTTTTCAGCAACTCATAAAATTTAATCAGCAGATCATCAAAATCCATGGCCCCGTTTTTAAAACAACGTTTGGCATATGCATCAAAAATCTGTGCAATGGCAGGACGGTTGGCCCGCATATCTTCCTGCTGAATATGATAATCCGTTGCGTACTCTGCAGGCCCAACTAATGCGTTTTTTGCAGAAGATATCCGGTTGTAAACGGTAGATGGTTTGTAGTGTTTATCATCCAGGTTCATTTCATTGATCACCGTTTTCACCACACTCTTTGCATCATCCGTATCATAAATGGTAAAGTTGGAAGGATAACCCATC
>JANOIQ010000192.1:0-2733 GCA_031407835.1 Chitinophagaceae bacterium | reverse complement strand
CCCCAAACGTTTACATTCTCAACTCTGCCATCTAGCCGGTCATAACGTTTAAACTCTCTTGTGTAACGGCTTTCTTCAATATTCTGGTAATTGATGTTGGCTGAAATGGCATCAAAGAAACCTGCTTTGAGAATGTTTAATTCGTATGAGGCAAACAGTCTTTCCTGAGGTCCATAATACCACTCTGCATAGCGCAGAGTGCCGTTACGTTTATCCTGTAACCGGTCGTAGCGGGGAACGTTGGTTGTATTCGAGTACTGAACATTCAGTACATGATTTACTTTTTCACTTTGTTTCAGCAAAAGTTTCTGTAAAATGTCCCATTGTTTGTAACCCGAAAACTTTTGTACTCTGGTATCAGGGTTTTTTAAAACTGTATCAATGCCATTGATATGTGTCATGAAAGAATCTCTTTTGCCGAAGGTTGGATATTTGTCCGGATAATTACTTCCCATCTTTACATCGCCAAAATCACTATAACTGTACGATTGCAACCAGGCAAATTTTTTCCATCCGAGGTTCACATCAGCATGTACTGTTTTTTCTTCATTGGCAGAACTGTAACGGAAAAAGCCATTACCTGAACTTGTAAAAGACTTTCCTGCAGCCGCAAGCTTCGGCGACTTTGTTCTGAAATGAACAACACCGCCCAATGCATCGCTTCCGTAAATGGTAGAAGCCGGGCCGTATAACACTTCCATACTTTCAAGCATGTTCTGATCAACTGTAATGGCATTTTGCAAATGACCCGAACGATAGATGAGGTTATTCATCCTTACACCATCAATCACCAGTAATACACGGCTTGCTTCAAAACCTCTTATAACAGGACTACTGCCACCCTGCTGGCTTTTTTGAACAAATACATTTCCTGTATTGATAAGCAGGTCGCCGGTATTCTGTGCATTTACCCTGGCGATGTATTTTGAACTGATGACATCAATACGCTGGGCAACATTTAATTTTTTCTCCGGAAATTTATTAGCACTGATTACTAACTCACCTAATTCTTTTGCAGCAGTATCCTGCGGTTCTTCCTGTGCCTGCGAGTATAAAAATGTGCAGGCAGATAATAGCAATAAAAATAACTTTCTCATTTTATTTGTTAAGCTGGTTATTGAAATCAATTGATCATGCATACAGTGATGTATGACATGATAAAAGCATCATTGCATAGCAATGAGCATAGTAAATTGTAACTAAAAAGCTTAACTGAATTTAGGAGGAGGTGATGTGTAGCCGAGGAAGGGATTTGTATAAATTGAATTCCTGAATTGGTTCCTGTTGTTGATATCAATGCAATCAAGAGGAGGCAGGTTTAGGTTCTCTGCATTGGCTGCCATCACAGAAAATAACTTTACCAGCTGCTGTAATTTCCCTGATTGCTGTTGATTCTTTGCCATGTCCTTCAGGCTTCTTTTGATTTCTTTTTCTTTTTTATCATAAAGGCCCGTGAGTAAAGTTTCATCATTGATGACCTGCATTTCTTTAACATCAAACATTTCACCATTAATCCAGCATTCTTTTTTGTCTTTGATCCATTCAATGTCTGCTGTTTTGATTCTTACATGAATGAGTTCCTGTTTTTCCAGCGCCTCCAGCATCTGCCACTGTACATACAGTTGTTTCACCTGTAATGCTACAGGTGAAAGAAGCGGAATGCTGAAGGCCGCCAGTAAAAAAACAGTTAATATGGTTTTGAAATACTTCATTAATCAACAATCAAATCATTACCTGTCATTTCTTTTGGAGCTGCCAGGCCCATCATATGTAAAATGGAAGGAGCAATATCGCCTAATTTCCCGGGTTTCACTTTTCCTCTCCATTCTTTATCAACTACAAATAAAGGTACAGGGTTTAATGTATGTGCTGTATTGGGGGTCCCGTCTTCATTGATCATGAAATCTGCATTGCCATGATCGGCCAAAACGAAAACAGTATATCCGTGACCCAGAGCAGCTGTAACTAACCGTTGCATACATTTATCAACGGTTTCAACTGCTTTTACCGCAGCGCTGAAAACACCGGTATGACCAACCATGTCGGCATTAGCATAATTCAAACAGATAAAGTCAGCCGTTTCATTTTCAATTTCCGGAATAATAGCATCTGTTACTTCTATTGCACTCATTTCGGGTTGCAGATCATACGTAGCTACTTTTGGCGATTGAATCATGATTCGCTTTTCTCCAATGAATGGCAATTCTCTTCCTCCACTAAAAAAGAAACTTACATGCGGATATTTTTCCGTTTCTGCAATACGTATCTGTTTTAACCCATGTTGCTGTAAAATTTCCCCTAGTGTATTTTTCAGGTCATCATTTTGAAAGATCACGTTTACATTTTTGTAACTATGGTCATATTGTGTCATCGTTGTGTAGTGCAATGACAGTTTATGCATATTAAATTCCGGCAGGTCTATCTGGGTAAGCACCTGGGTGATTTCCCTGCAGCGGTCCGTCCTGAAATTAAAACAGAGAACGGCGTCACCTTCTTTGATACTGGCTAATGGCTGCTGACCTTCATCCAAAATAACAGTGGGGAGAATGAACTCATCATAAACATTATTCTTATAGGAGTTTTCTACCGCAGCAATAGCATCCGTAGCTTTTTGCCCACTGCCATTTACCAGTGCATCATACGCCAATTTTATTCTTTCCCATCTTTTATCCCTGTCCATAGCATAATAGCGGCCACAGACAGTCGCAATTTTTCCTATTGTATTATTCAGGT
>JANOIQ010000157.1:0-10314 GCA_031407835.1 Chitinophagaceae bacterium | reverse complement strand
TTTAACGAGAATTCAGCAGGGAAAAATTTTGAAAGAATTTCATTACAAAGACAAAGGTGCAATGGCAACTGTTGGCAGAAATTTAGCAGTAGTGGATGTACCTAACCCCAAATTACATTTCGGTGGTTTCTTTGCATGGCTTATCTGGATGGGATTGCATTTAATGCTGATACTTGGTGTAAAGAACCGGTTCTTTGTATTCAGTAACTGGCTGTACAATTATATCACCTATGATCAGAACCTTCGTTTGATCTTTAAAGAATTTTACCGTGTACCCGATAAATCATTAAAATGAAACCGTTTCTTACAGCCGAATGGCGCAACCTGATTATGATGAACTATGTTGTGCCGGAAGATGTTCTTATACCTTATTTGCCAAAAGGAGTAGAGCTTGATCATTTTGAAGGAAAATGCTATGTGAGCTTTGTTGCTTTTCATTTTCTGCAAACAAAAGTGAAAGGAATTGGGTTTCCGTTTCACCGAAATTTTGAAGAAATCAATCTGCGCTTCTATGTAAAGTATAAAGAAAATGGAACCTATAAAAGGGGCGTTGTATTCATCAGCGAACTTGTACCGAAGCGAATGATAAGCTGGATTGCAAAATTGATTTACCAGGAACAGTACGACTATACACCCATCATCAGCTCAGTTACAGAAACAACTAAACGAAGTCTTTACTTCAACTGGGGTAGGAAAAAACAATATGAATTAACGGTTGAAACCGGAATCAAATCTCAACCAATCAAAACCGGCAGTAAAGAAGAATTCATCTTTGAACATTATTGGGGTTATACCGGTTTGCCCGGTAATAGAACAGGTGAATATCGTGTTGCACATCCACGCTGGAACATCTATCCCGTAACTGATTACAGAACAACAGCTGATTTTGGAAAAATGTACGGCGATCAATTTTCTTTTTTGAACGGCGTTCCGGCTGATTCAGTTTTTGTTGCCGAAGGCTCAGCAATAGAAGTATTTGATCGAAAAATTATTTGATCTTCTTCAATGTTTTTTTTGCCCTTGAATGAAAAGCAGCCGTTTCATAATCCCAGCGTTCTTCAATGATCACTTTCAGTTCATGCTTTATTTCCGGGTATTGTTTTGATAAGTTTTCCAGTATGGTTAATGAAAATGCTTTTACAGCAATTGCTTCCTGCACATCTGCAATAAAACCGAAACAGATATCCATCACTTCACCATGAAGCTTTTCAGGAATAGGAACTTCCTGTAACAAGCGTACAATATTTCGTTTGATTGCATTGTGTATTTTTTCTTTATGGAGTTTTTTTACGAGGATAGATAAGTGTTTTTTAACCAGTTGCGGATGAGCAATAGCTGCATAACTCAGCGGCCAGCCTGCACGCTGAGTTACCTTGTCTTCATCATGCAGGAAAAGGTTTACTAGTTCATCAAAGCGTTGCTGTGAATCACTAACCCATTCAATAATTTTTGCGGCCTGCGCTTTTGAATGCTCAGCCAGTATCTCAGAACGGAGGTTCATAGCTGTTATAACTTTCCAGTGCTGCTAATGTTTTTCTGATTTCTTCTTCATCTGCCATCACTGCTTTCAATTCTTCCTTCATGTTTGAATTGAAATAACTCATGCCCGATTGAACCATTGTACGGGCTGATGTATGAAATTCAACAGCGCCGGTTTTTTGCGCCAGTTCCTTAATATTATTATTTTTAACACCACTGCCCGGCATAAGGATGATCCTGTTATCAGCTGCATCTATTAATTGAGTAAGCATTTCAGTTCCCTCGGTTACATTAGGTGCTAAGCCAGATGTAAGCACACGTTCACAACCAATATCAATGATTGTTTCCAATGCTTCCAATGCATCTCTTGTACGATCGAATGCACGGTGAAAAGTAACACCCATCGGATGTGCCAGTTCAACTAACTCTGCACTTCTTTTCATATCAACTGTTCCGTCTGCATTTAATAAACCAAACACTACACCATCACATTGCAGTTCTTTACAACGCAGTATATCTTCTTTCATGATTTCAAATTCATCCTCATTGTAAAGAAAATCACCACCTCTTGGGCGGATCATCGGAAACAGATCAATCGAAACATGTTCCCTTGCTTTTTTTAATAATCCATACGATGGGGTAGTGCCACCTTCGCCGGGATTGTCACATAATTCAATACGGTGTGCTCCTGCTTTCTGAATCAGCAAGCAGCTTTCAATATTAAAGGCAATGACTTCTAATTTGTAAATCATAGAATTATTCTGATGTTGAGTTTATAAGAAGGTTTTCAAGTCCCTTTAGTGGATTTAGGGGAACCAGCTTTTTGAATCAATTGATTTTTCCAGTTCATTTGTTCTTACAGCCATCGAAAAATTCTGCATTACTGAATAACCACCGTATTCACCTTTTTTATTTACAGCTAAGAAACCAACCTGTACATTTTTTGCATTAACGCCATTGTTTTTTACAATTCTTCTTACAGCTTCTTTACAGGCATCTTCCGGACTTGCTCCATGCCGCATCATTTCTACCACCGTATGTGCTCCGCATATTTTCACCACTTCTTCACCAACTCCTGTTGCAGCAGCAGCACCAATTTCATTATCAACAAATAACCCTGCACCAATAATCGGAGAATCACCCACACGGCCACGCATCTTAAATGCCATTCCACTTGTAGTACATGCACCACTGATATTTCCTTTTGAATCAATGGCAATCATTCCAATTGTATCATGGTTCAGTGCAGCAACAGGCCATGGATAAGGTTCCTCTTCATTTTTTTGTTTTTCCAGAATTTTAGGAATGGTCATAGGATCATACTTTGATGTCTTCAACCATTCCCTCCATGCCTTTTCACTTTCAGGAGTAAGCAGGTTTTCTTCTTTGAAACCTTCTGTTAAAGCAAACTGCAAAGCTCCTTCACCAACCAACTGCACATGTGGAGTTTTTTCCATCACCAATCTTGCAACCTTAATGGGATGCATAATATGTTCAATGGCCATTACAGCACCGCAGTTTCCTTTTTCGTCCATGATGCAGGCATCAAGAGTAACTTTTCCATCACGGTCGGGGTAACCGCCATAACCTACACTTACATCATTGGGATCAGCTTCAGGAATCATTACGCCTGCTTCCACCGCATCCAACGCACGGCCGCCTTTACTTAATATTTCCCAGGCTGCTTTGTTGGCTTTCATATTGGCTGACCATGTTGAAATAACCAGTGGCCCTTTGCCTGCTGCAACAGTATCTGCAAAACCCTTGGTTGATAAAAGTGCGGTTGATAGGCCGGTAAGCTGAATAAATTTTCGTCTGTTGATCATAGCCTGCATATTAATGAGTGGTGAATGTATGATGATTTTGATTTTTTTTCATACCCGGTTAAACCTTGTTGAAAAGTCTTGGTCTGTTAAATGATTCAGATACCGTAAAGAAGACAGAGATTGGAGAAATGGCCGTTTCTAACACCCTGAACCCTATGAGGGAACACTTCCCTATATTATCCTCAACTTAAAAAAGTTGAGGATTTTTTTAATGAATCCTGTCGCCCCTTATTTCCATTCTGTTCATCAGGTCTTGTTCAAAGGCCAGCCATTCTTTCCAGCGTTTCCGCACTTTTGGTTTGGGCAGGTAATGTTCGGCCATTGTAATGAACAGTGTATAATGTCCTGCTTCACTTTCCATAAACTTGCGGTAAAACTTCCGGAGATAATCATCGTTCAATCCTTCACTTAACCGTTTAAACCGTTCACAGCTTCTTGCTTCAATCAAAGCCATCGTCAGCAATTCATCTAAAAAACGATCATCCACATGACCACCTTTTTTTTGAAACAAAAGCAATTCATTTACATACACATCTTTTCGCTGCCGCCCGAGCTTTAAACCCCGTTTATGCAGTTCAGCGAGTACCGAACGGAAATGACCCCATTCTTCAGTAACTATGGGAGCAAGTTCAGTGATGAGCTTTTCATATTCGCTGTACCTTTGAATAAGTGTAATGCATGTTGTTGCTGCTTTTTGTTCACAGTAAGCATGGTCTGTTAAGATAGCTTCCAGTGAAATAGAAATAAGATCCACCCATCTCGGATCGCTGGGCAATTGTAACCCAAGTATGTTTTTTACATCAATTGTTTCTTCCTGCATTTTGTAAAAGTACTGCTACGCTGCTTACCTGAGCATTTCAGGAGTGAGAAATTAGTGATTCGTAATCCTGAAAAAAATCAGCTGCGAAGTATAAAATAAAAAAGGCTCACTTGAAAAAGTGAGCCCGTCAAAAGAAATCCAAAAAACCAAAAAAGCTTTCACCTATAGGTTAGGAACGGCCGGTTACAGATAAATTAGTTTTAATAAGAACAGAAGATAAGGTTAACGGTTATTGTTACTGCAAAGAGAAGGATGTTTCCTGAACTGTACAATACAACAAAGCGGTTATAAATAACTGTTGTTTACAGAAACTTTGTAACATCTCTGCGCCTGAATTGGCAGTCATCTGCTTTTTAGTTAATTTCCAATTTTATAACCAATAATTATGCGACTGCTTCCTTTCCTGGTTTCCACTGCAATTACCATCGGTCTTGTGTATGCTCTCAATACCAAATTAGGACCGGCTCCTCCGTTGGGAAAATTTTTAAGTCCGCAGCATGGGTTTTGGCAAAATGCCGAACATGCTGATGAAAGTTTCAGCCAGGAATTACAGTTGCCTGCATTGAAAGGAGCTGCCAATGTATATTTTGATGAGCGCCTTGTTCCGCATGTGTTTGCAGAAAATGATGAAGACTTATATTTCATCCAGGGATTTCTGCATGCAAAATTCCGTCTGTGGCAGATGGATTTTCAAACAGAAGCAGCAGCAGGAAATGTGAGTGCCGTGATTGGTGATAAAGCAATTAATTACGACAGGGAACAACGCCGGCTGGGAATGGTATATGCAGCTGAAAAGGCATTGAAAGAAGTAGAGAATGACCCGGAAAATAAACTGGTATTTGATGCTTACAGCAACGGAGTAAACGCATACATTAGTACGTTAACGGAAAGTTCCATTCCCATTGAATACAAGCTACTCGATTATCAACCCAACAAATGGACAAACCTTAAAACAGCATTGCTGTTAAAGATGATGGCTAAGATGTTATCGTCAGGAACGGAGAATGATATTGTAAATACCAATGCCAAGTCATTGTTCAGCATGGAGGAGTTTAAAATGATCTATCCGCAAGTACATGATTCACTGGAGCCGATTGTACCGAAAGGAACCATCTTTGATAAACCCGGCATTGTTCCGGTAGCACCAACAACAGCCGATTCATTATACTTTGGTAATAAAGATGTGGTGAAATACCAGGAAGTATCCAAACCAGATATCAACAATGGAAGTAATAACTGGGTGGTTGCCGGATCAAAGACACAAAGCGGTGTACCCATCCTTTGTAATGATCCGCATCTGGAACTTTCTTTTCCTTCCATCTGGTATGAAATGCAGTTGAACAGCCCAACGAGTAATACCTACGGCGTTTCGCTTCCGGGATCACCATATATTATTATTGGATTTAATGACAGCATTGCCTGGGGCGTTACCAATGCACAGCGTGATGTGAAAGATTATTATGAAATTAAATTTAAAGATGCTTCCCTGAAAGAATACTGGTTCAATAATCAATGGACAACAGCGGATCAACGTGTTGAAATAATCAACGTAAAAGGCGGGGCCGATTATTTAGATACTGTTGCATACACTGTATTCGGTCCTGTTATGTTTGATGAAAGTTTTTCCAACGAAGTCACTAATAAAAAATCACTTGCCATCAGATGGACAGCACATGATCCAAGTAATGAAGGAAAAACATTGTACATGCTGAACCGTGCAAAAAATTATGATGAGTATGCTGAAGCTATAACGTTTTTCAAATGTCCGGGGCAAAATTTTGTGTTTGCTTCCAAAGCCGGTGATATTGCCATTTGGCAGCAGGGACAATTTCCTGCACGGTGGAAAGGGCAGGGTTTATTTGTAATGCCCGGACAGGATAGCAGTTTTATGTGGCAGGGATTTATTCCACAGGCAGAGAACCCACACAGCAAAAATCCTGCACAGGGATTTTTACAAAGCGCCAATCAACGTCCTGCTGATTCAACCTATCCATACTTTATTCCTGGCAGCTATCTTACGCCAAGAGGTATTACCATTTCCAACAGGTTAGCCGCAATGAACGGAATTACACCTGATGATATGAAGAAACTGCAGTACGATTACTTTAATACGTTTGCAGAAGATGCAAGAACGATCCTGTTATCATATGTAAGAGAAAATGAGTTGGATACAAATGCAAAGAAGTATGTGGAGATGTTGCGTACCTGGGACCTTTATGCAAGCCCTAACTCAACAGGGCAAACTGTTTTTCAAACATGGTGGGATAGTTTGGAAGTGGAAATTTGGAAAGATGATGTTGCAAGAGTAAAGCCATCTGCCAACTGGCCCGAAGAAGAAACATTAATGGAATTGCTGAAAAAAGATTCGGCCATGTTGTTTATTGACAACATTAATACCACACAAAAAGAAACCTTGTTCGATGTGGTAACCAATGCCATTAAAACTGCCTCTTTTGATTTGCAAAAAGAAGAAATAGCAGGAACATTTTTATGGACAAAACATAAAGACCCTACGATTTATCATTTACTAAAAACTGCTGTGATGCCTTTTGCAAGAACAGGAATACCTGTTGGAGGAAACGGAAATATTGTAAATGCAGTTACCAAAAGTCATGGCCCCAGCTGGCGGATGATTGTTCAGCTTTCAGCAGAAACAGAATCGTATGTGGTATATCCCGGCGGGCAAAGCGGTAACCCCGGCAGTAAGTATTATGATCAGTTTGTTAATACCTGGGCCAAAGGTGAATATTACAAAGCATGGATGATGAAAAAAGGAGAGGAGAAGAATGAAAAAGTGAAATGGACGCTTCAATTTAAAAAAGGATAATCCCGTCTCTGACGCCCTCGTCTGACGGGGTCAGAAACAATTGTATCAATTGAATAAAAGAATTAATTAATCACACATGAAATTTACTGTTGCTTTTATACTCACCGCTTTCTTAAGTTATGCCGCCGGATTATACTTTCCCTGGTGGAGCATTGCCATTGCAGCATTTGCAGTTGCAGCCCTGCTGCCACAAAAACCCTTACCGGCTTTTTCAGCAGGCTTCTTTTCTCTTTTCGTTTTATGGATATTTCTTGCATTGTCCATTGATATGAATAATAATCACCTGCTGTCGATGAAGATATCTGAAATGCTGTTTAAATCACATTCACACGCATTGATCATATCTGTTACAGGGTTGATAGGTGGATTGGTTGCAGGTTTTGCTGCACTGGCAGGTTCTTATCTGCGAAAACCAAAAGCTGAACAGAATTAGTTTTTTGCTAACAATCACAGGAGTATTTTCGCTGTAATGTTCAAAACATCTCTTCTCTTTTTATTCGCATTTATTACGCAAACTGTTTTTGCTGGAAAAATAACCGGTAAAATCAGTAACGAAAAAGGAGAAGCCCTTCCATTTTCTTCCATATCTGTTAAAGCGAAAAAAGAAGGAACATCAGCCAATAACCAGGGCAGTTATTTCTTGCAGTTAGAACCGGGAACATATACCATCATTTGCCGTCATGTAGGTTTTGAACGGCAGGAAAAAACAATTACTGTTGGCTCAGAAGACCTGGAACTCAATTTCGTATTGAAAGAACAGACAGTGAGTTTAAAGGAAGTAGTAGTGAAAGCGGGTGCAGAAGATCCTGCTTATGCCATCATCCGTAAAGCCATCAAAAAAAGAAAGGAATACCTGAACGAAAATGAAGCCTTTCAATGCGAAGTGTATAGCAAGGGTGTTATGAATCTCCGTGACTTTCCCAAACAATTCTTCGGCCAGAAAGTAGATTTTGAAGATGGTGACAGCAGCAAACGGAAGATGATCTATCTATCCGAAACTGTGTCTAAACTTTCTGTTGATAAACCCAACAAAGTAAAGATTGATGTACTGAGTACGAGAGTAAGCGGACAAAGAGATGGATTTGGATTTGCAGGTGCTGGCTTCTTTTCGTTTTATGAAAATAATATTCAGATCAGCAATGCACTCAATCCCCGTGGGTTTGTTTCACCCATTGCTGAAAATGCACTGAACTTTTACCGTTACAAATACGAAGGTGCTTTTGTGGAAGAAGGAAAGCTCATCAGCAAGATTAAAGTCACTCCTAAACGTACCTACGAACCCTGCTTCAGTGGTTATATAAATATTGTGGAAGATGAATGGCGCATACACAGCCTGGAGCTGACATTAACCAAACAGAGCCAGATGAATTTTGCTGATACGGTTCGCATTGAACAACTGTACCAGATGATGGGGGTGAATCAATGGGTGCTGCAAAGCCAGATTTTATATCCTGCTGTAAAGTTTTTTGGATTTGATGCGTATGGAAGTTTTGCCAATGTGTACCGCAACTTTAACATTGATCCTGCATTCACCAAAAAAGATTTTGGCAATACTGTTTTGAAATATGAAACAGGCAGTAATAAAAAACCAATTACTTACTGGGACAGTATCCGTCCACTGCCATTAACCGTTGAAGAGAAAAGAGATTATGTAAAAAAAGACAGCCTGGAACAATTACGGAACGATCCGCATTATCTTGATTCATTAGACCGTATCAATAACAAGTTCAAGTTGAGCAATATTCTGTTCGGCGGAAAAACAATTAACAATCAGAAAAAGAAACTCACCTATACCATTCCTTCTTTGCTGCAGGGAGTAAGTTTTAATGTGGTTGAAGGATTGGTGCTTGATGTACCCATTACCATTCGCAAAGAATTTACTGACAGGAAAAGTTTAACCATCATTCCGCATCTGCGTTATGGTTTCAGCAGTGAACAATTTTATGGGTGGGGAACCTTGCGTTACAACTTCGGTAAAAAATATTTCTCTAATGTTTCATTGAGTGGCGGTAAACGGATTTATCAACACAACAATGAAAATCCTATTGATGCAATGCAGAATTCAATTTCGAGCCTGCTGTATAAAAACAACTTCATGAAATTGTATGAAGCCAATTATGGTCGAATCAGTTTCAGTAAAGGAGTTGGGGCAGGGTTCACCGTGTTTGGAAATTTTCAATATCAGGATCGGATCCCTTTGCAGAATACAACCAGTTACAGCTGGAGTAATAAAACAGGTAAAACTTATTCACCAAACTATCCATCAGAAAATCCAGCAGGGAATTTTACACGACACCAGGCAAGTATAATAACCTTGGGTGTAAGCATTCAGCCTAAATCAAAATATATTGAGTTCCCCGACAGAACAATCAACATTGGCTCAAGCTGGCCAACATTCAATCTACAATACACTAAAGGGATCAATGGATTGTTTGGAAGCGATATTGATTACGATAAATGGCAACTCACAGTCCGTGATAATCTCAATCTTAAATTAGCCGGACGGTTCAATTACCGTTTACAAACCGGAGGTTTCTTAAACCGTAAATCTGTGCAGATACAGGATATGAAACATTTTCCGGGTAACCGTTTATTTATGTCGAAAGATTACCTGAGTATTTTTCAATTGACACCTTATTATTTATACAGTAATAAAGAATCAATTTATGGTGCTGCATTTGTGGAACATCATTTCAATGGACTTTTCACCAATAAAATTCCCGGCTTTAAAAAGCTGAATTGGAATTTAGTAGCCGGAGCAAGCGCAATGTGGCTGCCCAAACAAACCTATGCAGAATGGCATGTTGGGTTAGAAAATATCTTCCGGTTTTTTCGTGTAGATCTTGTTACAGGCTATCAACAGGGAAAGAGACCGGTTTATGAAGTGCGGATTGGTTCTTCATTTAACATAAGTCGCAGTGATGATTAATTTTGTAGCCGGTAAGACGTGAAGAAAATAAAGAAGCAAAGAGATATTAGTGATTTATAACTGCTATCTAACGATTAATGGTTATCGGCTGTTGTCATCTTTTCTTATCTTCGCACCGCTTAAGAATTTGGTTCAGCCTGCAACTGTCCAAGTAAGTACTAATTATCATGGTCATCCTTTAATATCAGGTTCATCATGGTTCAAATTCAGCAACATGGCACAATTACACAACCGCATTTCCCGTAAGGAATTAAAAGAACACATTCTCAAAAACTCCACTCAACGATCTACGATTTCCTTTTACTGTTATTTTAAAATTGATGAGCCGCAGGAATTCCGCAATCTGTTGTATAAAGAGTTCAAAGCATTGGATGTAATGGGAAGAATTTATTTAGCACAGGAAGGTATTAATGCTCAAATCAGTCTGCCAACT
>JANOIQ010000156.1:0-7408 GCA_031407835.1 Chitinophagaceae bacterium | reverse complement strand
AAACCAGAACTCAAAACCATAATAATCAAACAGGAAGCTATGCAATTAGAAAAGTTTAACTACGACAACAAGATCGTAAAGTACTTCGCCATTGCCACTGCCGCTTGGGGCATTGTCGGCATGCTCGTTGGATTGCTGGTAGCCATTCAGTTTTATTTCCCGGCTATCTCACTCAACTACCCCGGCACTACTTTCGGTCGTCTCCGGCCCATTCACACCAATGCTATCATTTTTGCCTTTGTAGGTAACAGCATGTTTATGGGAATTTATTATTCGCTGCAACGTTTGACCAAGGCCCGTATGTTCAACGACAAATTAAGCTGGATTCACTTTTGGGGATGGCAGTTAATTATTTTACTGGCAGCAGTTACTTTATTTTTCGGTTTTACTACCGGTAAAGAATATGCTGAGCTTGAATGGCCAATTGATATCCTTATTACATTAATATGGGTAGTATTTGGTATAAATATGTTTGGTACATTAATTAAAAGAAGAGAAAGTCACATTTATGTTGCTATCTGGTTCTTTATTGCAACATGGATAACAGTAGCGCTGCTGCATATTGTCAACTCATTTGAACTTCCTTTTTCCTGGATGAAAAGCTACAGCTTTTATGCAGGCGTACAGGATGCACTGGTACAGTGGTGGTATGGTCATAATGCTGTGGCCTTCTTCCTCACCACACCTATACTTGGTTTAATGTATTATTTCCTGCCAAAAGCAGCGAACCGTCCTGTATATTCTTATCGCTTATCCATTATTCACTTCTGGGCACTCATCTTTTTGTATATCTGGGCTGGACCTCACCATTTAATTTATACTGCATTACCCGATTGGGCACAATCACTTGGCACAGTATTCAGCATAATGCTGATTGCACCAAGTTGGGGTGGTATGCTGAATGGTTTATTTACATTACGTGGAGCATGGGATAAAGTGCGTGAAGAACCAGTATTAAAATTCTTTGTGGTGGCTGTTACCTGTTATGGTATGAGCACATTTGAAGGACCTATGATGAGTTTAAAAAGTGTAAATGCGATTGCACACTTCACTGACTGGATTGTAGGACACGTTCACATTGGTGGTTTAGGATGGAATGGTTTTATGGCCTTTGGTATTTTATACTATTTAGTACCTAAAATGTGGGGCACCACTTTATACTCAAAAAAATTAGCAACCAATCACTTCTGGTTAGGTACAATCGGCATTGTTGTATATGCTATTCCTCTTTACTGGGCAGGTTTTGCACAGGCCGATATGTGGAAACAATTTACCGATGAAGGACAGTTGAAGTTCCAGTTTCTGGAAACTGTAACCAATATTATTCCCATGTATATCATGAGAAGTATTGGTGGTGCACTTTACTTAGCGGGTGCTATCATGATGGTGTACAACTTAATGAAAACTGCAAAACAGGGAAGCTTTATTGCCAATGAACCAGCTGAAGCTGCACCGATAGCTAAAGCAGATACACATAAAAAAGAATACTGGCACAGATGGATTGAAAGAAGACCTGTAATGATGCTTGTACTAAGTTTAGTTGTGGTGGCCATTGGTGGTTTAATTGAAATTGTTCCAACCTTCTTAATTAAATCAAATATTCCAACCATTACAAGTGTAAAACCATACACTCCTCTTGAATTACAGGGCCGTGATATTTATATCCGTGAAGGCTGTTATACCTGTCACTCACAGATGGTTCGTCCTTTCCGTGATGAAGTTGTGAGATATGGAGAATATTCCAAAGCCGGTGAGTTTGTTTACGATCATCCATTCCAGTGGGGCAGTAAACGTACAGGACCGGATCTTGCACGTGAAGGAGTTGGTAAACTTAAAAAATCAGATGCATGGCATTACAGCCATCTGGAAGATCCAAGAGCCATGTCGCCGGGATCAATCATGCCGCAATACACATGGTTACTTGAAAATGATATTGATACTTCAATTACCCCTGCAAAAATCAGGGCAATGCAAACATTGGGAGTTCCTTATCCGGAGGGTTATGATAAAATTGCCAATAAGGATTTGATGATACAGGCAAACAGTATCAGGATCAGTTTAAAAATTGACAAGATTCAAACTCCTGCCAATAAAGAAATTATCGCACTGATTGCTTACCTGCAGCGGTTAGGTAAGGATATTACTGCTGAAAAGAAACCTGTAACAGCTTTAAATTAAATGCTCACCGTAAAAAAGTAAGAAATGAAATTCATTAATTATTTAGAAAAAATAAGCAACGTAAGCATTTACGGTTTAACCTCTTTTCTCATCTTCTTTATTTTCTTCTGTGTAATGATTATATGGATTGCCAGAACAGATAAAAAAGAAATGAATGAGATCAGCCGCATTCCATTAGATAACTAAATAAATCAAAGCAAGATGTTAAACATAAAAAAATATCTTTCAATGACAGGAGTATACAGGGCTATGCTATCCTTTGCTTTCCTGTTCATAACTTTTGCTGCATCAGCACAGAAAACTGCAACAGTTCCTGAAGCAGCACCACCCTCAATCTGGAGCAACCCAATGGCTATTACCATGCTTGCAATTATTTTTGTGCTGTTACTCGTAATTGCACTGATGGCGAATGTTGTACTTGGTACAGCAAGCTGGCACAGTTCAAAAATGAAAAGTGGCATAGTAAAAACAATAGCAGGTTTAATTGTGTTCTTATCACCCGCTGTTGGTTTTGCACAGGATGCTGCAACAACAGCACCGGCTGCGCCTGCATCAATTGCCGGATTAACACCTCTTACCTTTTACCTGCTCGCTTTCGTAATTGCAATTGAGCTGATCGTTATTATTGTAATGGGATTGTTTGTAAGAAACTTCCTTGTTAAAGAAAAAATATTTGCAGCAGTTGCAGCCAATGATACAACTGTACGCAAACCTGCTGGCAGTTTTAGTACATGGTGGGATAAAATCAACAGCTTCAGACCTGCAGATCAGGAATCAAAAATTGATATGGGTCATGACTATGATGGTATCCGTGAACTGGATAATAAATTACCCGGCTGGTGGTTGTATGGATTTTATCTGACCATTATTATAGGCGTAATTTATCTGTACCGTTATCATATTGCAGAAACAGCTCCTTTAAGCAAGCAGGAATTTGATATTGCCTGGCAACGTGGTGAAGAACAGAAAGCCGTTTTCCTTGCGAAATCTGCTAATAATGTTGATGAAAACTCTGTTGCTCTGATTACAGAACCTGCTGTCTTAGCATCTGCTAAAGAAATTTTTCAGAAAAGATGCTTTACCTGTCATGGAATGGAAGGTCAGGGAAATACTATTGGTCCCAACTTAACAGATGATTACTGGATACATAGTGGTGGTATTAAAGATATTTTTAAAAGTATCAAATACGGTTGGCCTGAAAAAGGAATGCAGAGCTGGAAAGACGAATACTCTCCAATACAGATTGCACAGCTCACCAGTTATGTAAAATCATTGCATGGTACCAATCCTCCTGCTCCCAAAGAAAAACAAGGAGAGTTATACCAGGAAAATGCAGCAGCACCGCCAACAGATTCTGCAGCAGTAAAAGAAGTAAAAACAGATCCGATTAAATAAGCAGAAAGAATAATCATGTCAGGCACAGAGGTAAAAGATCAGGTTAAAGAATCCTTTCGTGACAGGATTGCCACAGTAGATGAGCAGGGTAAACGCAATTGGATATATGCCCAAAAGCCAAAAGGAAAGTTTTATAATATCCGGACGATTGTAAGCGGTTTCTTTTTTCTGATCTTTCTCACTCTTCCATTTATTTATATAAAAGGAAGACCACTGTTTCTGTTCAATGTACCAAAGGCAAAGTTTATTCTGTTCGGCCAGGTTTTCTGGCCACAGGATTTCTTCATATTTGGAATCATCATGATTACGTTTGTCGTTTTCATTATTCTGTTTACTGCAGCATTTGGCCGTTTGTTTTGTGGCTGGATTTGCCCGCAAACGAATTTTATGGAAATGCTGTTTCGTAAGCTTGAATATTTAATTGAAGGCGATGCACCACAACAGAAAATCCTGGCAGCAGGCCCATGGACTACAAACAAAATTGTTCGTAAAGTAACCAAGCATTCGCTCTTTTATTTATTAGCATTTATCATTGCCAATTATTTCCTGGCTTATGTTATCGGTGTAAAAGAGCTGTGGGAGATGATACAAACTCCATCAGAAAATGCAGGCAATATTGCAGCCCTGCTGGTTTTCAGTGCTGTATTTTATGCGGTGTATGCTTCTTTCAGAGAACAGGCCTGTATTGTTATTTGTCCTTATGGAAGATTGCAGAGCGTGTTACTCGACAGGAACTCAATGATTGTTGCTTATGATTACAAACGTGGAGAAGAAAGAAAAAAAATCAATAAAAAGGAAGAGAGAACAGCAGGAGATTGTATTGATTGCGGCCAGTGTGTAAAAGTTTGTCCAACAGGTATTGATATCCGTAACGGCACGCAAATGGAATGTGTCGGCTGTACTGCCTGTATTGATGCCTGCGATCATATGATGGAAAGCGTTGGGTTTAAGAAAGGGCTCATCCGTTATGCCAGCGAAAATGGAATTGCCAATCATGAGAAACTTCATTACACACGCCGTATGCGTATGTATACTGTTTTGCTCGTTGTGCTGCTGAGTTTGTTAACAATTTTACTCGCATCGCAGAAAGATGTGAAAGCAACAGTAATGCGTACACCGGGCTTATTGTATCAGGAAAAAGGAACCGACAGTATTTCGAACCTGTACAATATTAAAGTGATGAATAAAACTGTTAACGACATACCGCTCACAGTAAGAATAGAAGGAGGAAATGGTACGGTTCAAATGGTTGGCGAGTTCATTCATGTACACAGTGATGGACAGGGTGCCGGATCATTCTTTATTACGCTGCCGAATAAAGGCATTACTAAACGTAAAACTATTTTAAAAGTTGGTTTATATAACGGCGAAAAGAAAATTGATGTAATTAAAACAAGTTTTCTCGGACCTATATACGTAAACGAATAAATTAAATTATTATGACACTGAATTGGGGACATAAACTGACCATAGTATTTATTGCTTTTGCAGCCTTTATCTTTTTCCTGGTATACAAAACAACAAAGTCGCATTTTGATCTTGTAAGCAAAGATTATTACAAAGATGAACTGGCTTACCAGCAGGTAATTGATGGTACCAACCTGGCAAACAAACTAAGCAGTGGAATAAAGATACAGCAGCAGAAAGATCAGATCAGCATACAGTTTCCGCTGGAAATGAAACAGAAAAAAGCTGAAGGAACACTTTTTTTCTATTGCTCTGCCGATTCAAGAAAAGATAAAAAGATAACCATTCAGTTATCTGAAGAAGCAGTTCAGATAATTCCGGTAAATGAAATTTTACCCGGTACGTATGTATTAAAAATTAACTGGAAAACTGATAACCAGAATTACTATAACGAACAACCGGTAACAATAAACAAATGATTCAGGCAATTACAGCAGGATTAGTATTGGGCGCATTCAGCAGTTTGCATTGCATTGGCATGTGCGGCCCGCTTGCATTAGCTCTGCCTGTACAACATCTTGCAGTATGGCAGCAACGCCTCGCAGCACTGATGTATAATACCGGAAGAATTATTACCTACTCCATTCTGGGTTTCATTTTCGGAATGGCAGGGCACACTGTTTACATGGCAGGCTTTCAGCAATGGTTATCCATCATAAGTGGTGCTGTTATTCTGTTGTTTATCATCAACTATTATTTTTTACAAAACGCCTGGCAACCAAAATGGGCGCAGCGGTTACAGGTATTTGTTCAGAGCCAAATGATCCGATTGTTACAGACAGAAAGAAGAGGATCGTTTCTTTTTTTGGGAATGGTGAATGCGTTATTACCCTGCGGTATGGTATATGTTGCTTTGGCAAGTGCCTTAAATTTCAGTGACCTTAGTTTGAGTACTGCGTTTATGGCTGCATTTGGTGCAGGAACATTACCCCTGATGATGCTGTTAAGTATTGCAGGAAATGCCATTTCTTTTCCAATAAGAAGAAAAATAAAAAATGCTGTTCCTTACCTGATGACCATAATGGCCTTTATTCTAATTTTACGGGGAATGAACCTGGGCATACCTTTTATCAGCCCGGTGATGTCGAATGCTCCGGCAGAGGTGATTAATTGTCATTAGGGCTGGAATCAGCCGGTGACTATGATGAGTATCATGACAGGCAGTGACGTTTGTTATTCGAAACCACTGCCTTAATTTTTAGATTTGTTAAAAAGGAAATATATCTTTCAGACAATAAATTGTATGGTTATCATTATGGCTTCAAATAAAAAAATTCTTCAGTACCGGCACGAAAGCGATACGTGGAAACGTTACCTGCAATTTATACAGCAGGAAAACAACCATTTGAAGAATAGATTGTCACAGGTTTTACAGGCAGACACGGATTATGAATTCCTTGAGCGTGCTGAATATTTCCAGAATAAATTTATTTCGGAAGATGATACTGTTAATATGTTACGGCAGGATATTCATGAGCTGGATAAGTTACTGGCAAAAGATGCCGGTGAAGATGCCGTTGTACTAAAAGAATTACAAAAAAGGCTGAAAAAAATGCATAAGGATATGGAGATTGTTGAAAAGCAATTCAATAAATTAAAGTCTGATTTCAATCTGTATTTAACAGAAACGATTGCCTAACATTACACTTGCAGTTGAATAGTTACTAAAAAAGCTGTTTGATTAAATCAAACAGCTTTTTTAGTATGCCGTCTTCCGGCAGTTATTTACTACCCCTGTTAATTCAGCAGGTTCTCTAATTTTTTTTCATTGAGGATAATAATATTTCCTTCTTTAATATCAATGAGTTTTTCTGTTCTGAAATCGCCCAATGTACGAATGAGTGATTCAGTAGCAGTACCGGCTATGCTTGCCAGGTTTTCACGGCTGATGTTAATAGAGAAATGCCCGTCACCCGTTTTGTATTTCCGCTGCAGACTCATTAACGCATCTGCCACCTTTTTGCGGAGTGAGTTATAAGCAAGCCCCAATAAATGTTCTTCTTTATCAGCAACATTTTTAGCCAGCAGCTGAATAAATTTCTGCGCCACCTGCGGGTTGCTGTTCATTAATTCATCAAAATCTACTTTTGGAATAATTGCCAGCTCACTGTCTTCCATTGCTTCTGCCGTTTCTTTATAAGAGCTCCCTTCCAGCAAAGCAACATAGCCAAGAAAATCGCCTTCCGTATATAACCCAACTACCAGTTCTTTTCCATCATCATTTGATTTGAAGGTTTTTACTTTACCCTTTACAATAAAAAACAAACGGGCGGCACGGTTTCCTTCGTTATAGACAGTTTGTTTTTTTCTGTATTTGTTTACATCCCTGTCAGTTGTTAAGGATTCAAGAATGTCTTTTGAACCGGTG
>JANOIQ010000116.1:0-9457 GCA_031407835.1 Chitinophagaceae bacterium | reverse complement strand
ATAAAGAAACCCATTGGGAAAATAATTATCAACATAATTATTCGCTGCCCCTTCGTAAATTCTGAAAGAATTAGTCCAGTTAAATGTCCCGCTATTATTTGTACACTGGTCACTAATTGGAAATAAATCGGTTGAATTTTGGTCATCTGGTTCCCCATTTTGAATGCGCTGAATAAACCCACCTGCATTTAAAGCCCATCCCAAACCAACATTAGATGCAATCTCATTTACTTTAATGCCATTTCCTGATACATACTGTAAGGAGACTGATGTTCCAATTCTATTTCCCGGGTCCGTGTAGTCAACGATTGGATATGAATACTGAACAGCCCCTTTTTGCAAGTGGACTTGCGAAATAGAATTAAATGAAATTAACAAAGCAATAATTAAGGTTGTTTTCAATTTCATGACTTCAAAACTTTTCAAAGTGATAATATTTAGAAGGTATAGCCAATCCTTGCAACAATTTTTTGCCCTTGGGGCACTTGTTGATTCCATAAAAAATCATATAATAGCTGAGCATTTCCTTTCATTTTTTTTCCTAAATTGTATTTCTTGCTAACGCCAATCAAAGCACTCTTCTGCCATGCTGAATAATCTTTCAGCACATCAATACTTCTGAATTGACTACGGTAATTCATCTCAGCACCACCAGTTGCCCAAAAGCCTCCTTTTATTTTTATATCAAGAAATGTTCGAAGTGCTGCACCTTGTGAGGTCACATTTATATTATTCCATCCATGTCCCCATCCAATTTTAGTACTTGCTCCAATTCCTACAATACTTTTATCAGTAATACGAAAACCCGCACTAACACCAAGGTCAGATGTAGTAGGGAAATAATAGTTGCCACGAGAAGTTTGTAAATTTGTACCAAGTTCAATACGTTTCCAGAAACTTTTTGTCTTTTGATCATTTACTTTAAAATCTGGCATATCAAGATCTGATCCGCCTCCTTTATTCTGATTGAGTTTGTTCTTTAAAGAGTTCATATATGAATTACCACTCTGCATTCCCTGTTGGATTGCCTGAGATGGGTCGGGTGAAGAACCTAAACGATCCATTAAATTTTGTTGAACCATTGCCCTCGTAGGAAATGCAGTATTTACATTACCTGCATTGGCGAAATTTCCGCCTGCACCAGGAAGTTGAAAGACAGAGGCTAATTCAGAATTTTGTGCAAAGAAGTTTTGAAAAGCAGGAACTTTAACTAATAAGCCCAGTAATTTCTTTTCCAAAAGGGCTGGGTTTTCAAATGCCGCACGATATTCCTTTACCTGCGCCTGGTAATAATACACCTCCTTTTGAAATTTCTTATACTCCTTAATCATACCTACCTGCTGCATTTTTTCTTTCAGGTAGCGTTGTCGTTGTTGAAGGTATTTACGAAGATTTTCTGTTTGATTCAGCTTGGTTTGCAGTTGTTGAATGCTCGAAAGTGATTTAGTGACCTGATTAGCGATGACTTTATTAGTTGAGACCAGTGTATTCTGCTGCAAAAACTGATAAGCATTATTTAATGAATCTGCATGAGGACTGTATGAAGAAAAACTACTGATTCTTGATCTCTTTTCCTGAGCCTTGCTTTTCATTTCCCTGTATGTTCCCGCAATATTTCCGAAGATTTCCCTTGCTGCAGCAGTATCTCCTCTGCGCAGCAGTTTGCGCTTTAGTTTTTCCTCCTGCTTTTGCATTCTGGCTAAATATTTTTCAGTTTGTTTTGTGAGTTTACCCTCAAGGTTTACAGCTTTCCTGTCAATCTTTCCAAAAACTTTATCTGGAAGAGAAATAATCTTATCAATAAAGGAGTAGGATGTATCCTGAGACCACAACTCAGAAATACAAAATATAAAACAAAATATCAGCAGCAGATGTTTTAAACTACTTATTCGCATAAGTAAGGTTTTGGTGTTGAGTGTTATTCGAGAACAAGTATAATTGTCAAAACTGAAATAAACAATGATTTTAAAAAAAATATTTTTTACTTTTCCTAATTCTTAATTTCATATAAACCGGCATCTCCTTATAAATGCACACTTATGATTATTTCTGACACAGCTATACCCATAATTAACACAGCAGAAATTTTTCTTACTGTTTTTTGGTGATCATATTCAACCTCTAAATGAAATTAATCAATGCCTTATTTCTGAAAATGGGAAAAAAACCATTTTAAAATGTTTTTTTCCCATTGTTATGTCAGTGGCTTCATTTATAGTATCGAAACCTGAATTGCATTTGAAAGATATGAACCTATCTTTTCAAATAAAATACTACAAAGCGGGTATATGCTTTCTTCCTTACCCATTTTTTCTTTTCTTCAATGCATCTGTAATAACTTTCGCAATCGATCTTCTCTTTTGCAGCATTTCTTCCTGTGAAATGGAATCATAACTCACATTCACCCGATATCCTTTAATAATTTGTTGTTCGGGTTGTATAGGTGCTTGCTGCTCTTCCAATAACTCAAATAAAGCATCCGGTGTAAGGAAAAGTATTTGATGATTTGTATAATCAGAAATCTTGGTTTCACATTGTTTTCTGATTTTTTCTAATTGCTTTAAATCTCCTGATACTGATACTATGGTTTCATAACCTGCTTCTATGCACTTTGCAATATTATGCATCTCCCAAGCTGCATCTGTGGTCACACAGATTTCGACAGCTACCCTTTTGCTATCTTTCGCAAGAAGAACGTCAACATTGCCACTCCCGTCAGGGAGTGACAGCTCCAGGGTGGCTGTGTAGCCTTTTGATTCAGCCATTTTCTTAATTAATGTTTGCAGATAGCGGTGAGTTGAGAGCTGTTCCTTCTCTTCTTTTGCTTCTTTAACTTGTGGTTGAGGTTTTGTAATCGGCTGAGCTGGTATAACAGGTGGGCTGGGTTCCGGTTTCTTTATTTCTTCTTTTTGTTTTGGTATTGAAACCTGTTCCTCTTCTGGCTCAAATAAAAGCGTCTCTTTTAATAATTGTTCAACATCATGACGTTCTGTTGCATAAGCAGATCGTGAATGTGCAATAACCTGTTCCATCATTGAAGCTTTCTCATCTACTGTAATGTCTTTCAGTTGTATAGTTTCAAGAGAACAATCATATTGTGGTTGTTCAATGCGCATCACAGCTTCTCCCTTCCCAAGATTCTGAAAATCTGCATTGTCAAATGATACAAAGCCTTCACTTAGTCTCTTTGCATCCTGTTCCCCCACTCTGAACACAATCCTTGTACTGGTATTACTTAACATGCTATGCAGCAGTTCTGCATCTTCTTTCTGCACCTGCTGTAAATCCTGATGTGACAGAATTAATCCAACACTATACTTGCGAACACCGGAGAGCATATCTTTCACTGATGGAGTAACAAAATGCTGGAACTCGTCAATGTATACATAGAATGGATGACGGTTAGTTTTATTCTGTTGCCTTGCAAAAGCTGCCTGATGAATTTTGGAAAGAATCAATGATCCTAGTAGATAACTATTTTCTGTACCAATTAATCCCTGTGATAGTTTCACTAACAGAATCTTTTGTGATTGCAATACTTCGCTAAAATTGACTCCTGATTTCTGTATCACCATATTGCGTAATACCCTCGGGCGAAGAAAGGTATCAAGCCTTGTCAGAATCGGGCCAATGGAATTTGTTTTGAGTAGCGGATATTCTTTCTGCCAATAGTACTGCACCGATGGGTCAGTGATGGTTGCGAGTATTTTGTTTCGGAAATCTCTCTCCACCAAGAACCTTCGCAGGTCATGTAAGGTTCCTCCTTCTTTTGATTCCAAAAATGCAAGGATGGCATTGCCAAAGACTGCATTCATCTGATCTCCCCAGGAAGTCGAGAGCTTCCGAAATGATGCCACTAAATCTGATGAGAGAATTTCCTTTTCCAGTTCGCTATGTGCTTCGAGTAAGTTGATGCCAACTGGATAATCACTATCTGCCGGGTCAATTAACACAACATCTTTGATTCTCTCTGGAGGGATACGAGATATCACTTCATCAATTAAATCGCCATGAGGATCAAAGAGTGCTATACCGGAACCCTGCTGTATATCCTGCAACACAAGATTTGCAATCAGTGTTGATTTTCCCGTGCCGGTAGCCCCAATGATATGAGTATGTTTTAAACGTTGCTCGGTACTGATGGTAACAGGAAATTCAGTTCCCTGATGTGTATTGATACCAAGGACAGTGTCATGTCCTTGTGTAATTACAGGTGCTGGTTTTGTTTTCCGCTCTTTCAGATAAAGCTTTCTGATTGCAGGAGATAAAGAAGGCAGATGTACAAACTGTGCAAGCTCCAGTATATTTAAAAGCATTCCGCATCTATGTGATTGCCGCAATGCAATATCATTGATACGCTGAGTTACAGTATAGGCTTCATCAATAAGAGGCATTAAGCTGTTCCCTGCTGAACGTGATTGATTCGTCAATGCAAAACTGACTTTATTAATCAAGGCAAATGCTTCGGGGTGTGATCCGGCATAAGCCATTGCCCGAATGGTACAAGCCATTAAAGGATGCTGAATTTTTTCTCTGGTCATAGGTAACATCTCCGGGGCATCTTCAAAAAAGGCTTCGCCTTCTCTGGTACTAACTGAAGAAAGCATACTGTTGCTCCAATGATTAACGAGTCCGTTACAAAGCACCTGAAAAATAATCTTCTCTCCCTGTTGCAGATACTCACATAGTGACAACAAACCCACTAATGAATCAGGCTCCTGCTGTTTATATTGATTGAGTGGGCGCATGAACTCTTCCTTCAATCCATAATCAACAACGGCAATTACACTGCGTGGTGCAATTAAATCATCGTAGTCGGCTATTTTCTTTTTCCAGCCAAACTCAGGAAAGCAGGTATGCAGCTGTGCTTCCAGATAGCCTGCATCTTCGTCACGGCAGGTATACAAAACCAATATCTGCTGATGGTCAGCCCGGATTTCAAAAGATACTGGCCGGGTGATATAGGAAAGCATCGTCAGAAACTGCAGTGTTTCTGTACTGCTGATTTTGTATTGTCTGGGGAAGATGGCTGTATAGGAAATAAGATGTGTGTCCTCCGTAAAACTGTAAGGCGAATAGCTGATCTCGGGAAGTGTGTCTGTTAGAACTGGCGGTTGTTTCTTTTTAAACAATGTTGCAACACTGCTTAAGAGTGTATGCTGCATTCCATCATCTCTGATGGTAGAAGGTGAAATGTAGTGACCAAAAAATGGTGTATAGGGTGGTTCAAGTTCTATAGTCTCAGGTGCATAAAGCCATCCCCTTCCCAGTATTTCCCAGGCATAGAATTGTGCAGTAATCTCCTGTTGACGTATCGGTATCTGGTATCCTGCCATCAGAGAGCTTTATTAATACTCATCCATTCTGCATCGGTTAATTTCCTCAAGCCTTTGTTTTCTGTTAAGGCTTCATAGACTTTCTTCACTGTATGACTGACCGACTCTTTAAAGAGGGCTTCATTATCCAGTTCAAAAAATGTCTTTTGGCGCTTCTGAAAAAATATGCCGATCCATGGCATGTTCGCAAAAAAATCTCTTCCTGCATCAGGGATCTCTCCCATCCACCAGGAAATAAAGAAACCTTTGGCAAAAGGGGCGGCACAGATATCAAAGACATATTCTCTGCATTTCACCCGGAGGTACACTCTGTTTACTGAGAAGATTCCGCCTTGTGGATAGCTGATCCTTGAAAGTTGTACCATCGGTATCTGTTCATTTACGATTGCTCCTTCAACAGCTTCATAAAACTCCTGTGGTGAAAAAGGAATTGTCTCAAAATAGTGATGCCAGTGAGAATGCACCAGCTTCAGTTTACGTCTTGCACTTCTGATAATTGAGATAATTGAAAAAAGAACAAAAAGGAAGAGCAGGAATTTAAAAAAGCCATCCCAGCCCAGAGAGCTAATAGCATACCGGAGATATTCAAAAAACATAATGTAAGATTTTGGTAGGTACGAATATATTTCTGTGAATGCAAAAATGCAATACCCGATAAGTTGTATTGCATTTGTTACGACTGATGGTTATTTTATTCCTGTATCAAACAATGTTGGAACATTATCCTTTGTTGGCTTTGTCAACCGTATCTCTTTTTCAATCACATCTTTTTGTAGTCCATACTTTTCTCTGGAATGTTGCAGGATATAGTTTTTATATGAATGTGTGAATGGTTGTAGTGGAATTGTTTTAGCGCTGAATGTTTTTGAAGTTGCACCATCAATCATCAGTTTGATATACATGGAAAACCGCTCCTGCCTTATTAAATCCTCAGCATTTATCTCCGGGTGAAATTCCTTTTCCAGATAGGCAGCATCTTCTGCCCCCACCCGAAACGAAATCAATGTTCCAACATTGCCAAAGATGGCAGAGCGGATGCGCTCATCAATCTGATCAATATACTGGTGGGTTAAGAATAAAGAGAGTTTATACTTCCTGGCTTCAGATAGAATGTCAGCAAATGATAAAGAAACAAATGACTGCATCTCATCCACATAAAGATAAAATGGTATTCGCTCTGTAATGTCCTGTGTTGTTCTATACAGTGCTTCCAATTGTATCGCAGTCACGATCATACTTCCTAAGAGTGCAGACACATCTTCTCCAATTGCTCCTTTTGACAGATTACAAATCAGTATTTTCTTTTGGTTCATAATCTCCCGCATCTTAAAGGATGATCGCTTCTGACCAATGATATTTCTCAGGATGGAACTTGAAAAGAAGATACCAACCTTGTTCAGGATGGGTGCAATCGCCTCACTTTTTAAAGCAGGTGAATATTTATCAAACTCATTCTGCCAAAATGAAACAATCTGCATATTCTTTGTATAGGTCAACACTTTATTTCTGAAGTAGTAGTCGGTGAGCAGTGGTTGAATATCAAGCAGGGTTGCATTGGGATAATCCAGGAGCGTTAAGATAGAGTTGCGTAAAATATATTCCAATCTCGGGCCCCAGGAATCATTCCATATCTTTTTAAATGTGGCGATTAATCCTGAAGCAATTAAATGATGGTATTGTGGGTGTACGGCTTGCAATGGGTTAAAGCCAACTGGGTATGCTTCATCCTGCGGATTAAAATACAACACATCATTGAGTCGTTCATTAGGAATATAGTTCAAAATATTTTCTGCTATGTCTCCGTGGGGGTCAATAATGCAAAGGCCATTGCCTTGTGTAATGTCATCAATCGCCATAGATTGCAATAGGGTGCTCTTTCCTGTGCCAGTCTTTCCAATACAGTAGATATGACCAAAACGATCCTCCTGCTTAATTCCAAAAGGCTGTTGCTGATTTCTCCAGTTAGTTACACCGATGGGAGTGTTTTTCATACAGAAGGTATTTTATCTTTTTGTATGATGTCTTGTAATGGAGAGAAATTTGCCTGATAGTCAAATTTCCCTGCCTTATGTGATCAGCAATAATCTGTAAGAATGTGAATGTTATATGCAAATCACAGAGGAACAACTGCAAAGTTTTATTGAACTCTATAAAAAAGAGCTAAACATCACATTATCCCCTGTTGAGGCACAAGGAAGAGCCTTAAGCCTCTTGAAATTTTTAGCAATTTCTGTAATCCCCTTTGACAGTTTTACAGAAGATGATATAATGCAGCAGTCAGACTTAAGTAAATAATGAGAAATATTTATTTTCAAAAAAGGGCAACGATAGCTTAAGTCTGACAACGAAAGCATTTATCGTTGTCCTTTTTTGCATTTAATTACAATGGAACAAAAGCCAAAATATTTTATATATGCCCGTAAATCAAGCGAAGGCTCAGATCGCCAGATACTTTCAATTGAAGGGCAGTTATCTGAATTGAATAAAATTGTTCAAAGAGATAACCTTACTGTTGTGGATATTTTTACAGAAAGTAAATCAGCTCATATCCCCAACAACCGGCCTGCGTTTACGCAAATGATTAAGAAGATTCAAAAAGGTGCCGGAAATGGTGTTATTGTTTGGCATACCAACCGAATCACCAGAAACCCAAAAGAAAGTGGAGAAATTCAGCAAATGCTGCAGGACGGAAAAATTGTTTCCATTATTACACCATACAGACACTTTCGAACAGAAGACAATGCTTTGCTTTTTAGTATTGAAGCCAGTGAAGCAAATCAGTACAGCCGTGATCTTTCAGTCAATGTAAAACGTGGTTTAAAACAAAAATATGAAATGGGTCACCCTCCGAGTTATGCCCAGTTAGGATATCTCAATACCAAATCTAATATCCGTGGTTCAAATAAAATTATAGTGGATGAAGAACGCTGGCATATTATTCGAAAAGGATTTGAGCTTATTCTTACCGGTGCATATACCATTTCACAGGTACTTGATATTTTAAACACTCAATATGGCCTCCGCACACGCCCAGGAAATATCAGAGGTGGTAAGCCGCTTTCCAAATCTGGGTTTTACAGGATGCTGATAAACCCTTTTTATTATGGACATTTCTACCGGAACGGACTGTTATATAAAGGTTCATATAAACCCATGATTACAGTTGAAGAGTTTGACCGGATACAGTTAATTCTTGGCAGAAAAGGAAAACCCCGTTCGCAAAAGCATGTATTTGCTTATACAGGGCTTATTAAATGCGGAGTTTGTGGAAGTGCGATAACTGCATCTGTAAAGCAAAAATTTATCAAGAGTACCAATGAACTTAAAACATATACCCTGTACCATTGTACCCATCGAAAAAAGGGCGCTTCAACATGCACGGAAAGGGTTTTTATACCTGTCAAAATCCTAGAAAAACAAATAATTGAAGAGTTAGGTAAATACCAGGTCATGCCAGCATTTAAAGAATTGGCTATTTCTATTGCAAAAGAAAACTATAACCAGGAATTTGAAAAATATAACAACCTGCTTTCACATCAATCAACCCGTGAAAAACAATTAAACATCGAACTCAACAATCTGGTTGATTTAAGAATTTCCAACGGTATCAGCGAGGCAATGTACTTACAGAAAAAAGCTGAAAAAGAAGAGCAACTTTTCAGAGCTCAGTCAAAAAAAGATAGTTTAGAAAAACTGTCCCGCAATTGGATTAAAGAAATTGAAAATCATTTCAATTTTACCATCAATATTGTTGAAAGATTCAAAAAGGCTGATATTGATACTAAAAAAGAGATTTGCCACGATTTTGGTTGGAACTGGACTTTAAAGTCTAAAAAACTCTTTATTTCCAAGGCAGAATGGCTGGAACCTCTCAAAAAATATAAAGATGGAGTTGAAAGTGTTTTACACAGGTTAGAACCAACGAAAAGCCTTGTAAACCAAAGCCAAAAAATACCTTTTGAATATATACGTCCCTTAGTGTGCTACCTGATCAACGAAGTCAGGACTAATATGAAAAAGAAAGAGTTAGAAGAAGCCGCTTGAATTCTCAATTAGATTGAGATATTATATATTTATACACAAGAAAAGGCACTTCATAAGGTTTCGTCCTTATGCGGTGC
>JANOIQ010000106.1:0-4548 GCA_031407835.1 Chitinophagaceae bacterium | reverse complement strand
AACCTTGGAGTAAAAGATGTGTTTCATGATGAAGATGGATGGACCATCAGAACAGCTGATGGTAAACCTTCTGCACATTACGAGCATGATGTATGTGTAAAGAAAGGGAAGGCTGATATTCTGTCTTCGTTTATTGCTATTGAAACGGCAGAAAAAGCAAATGCAAACCTCGATAGTTCCTATTACTGATGCAATTCAGTAATTTACACTTCTGCTGCCAACTCCGCTTTTAATTGGTTTTTTAAATAATGGTATAACAAAAGTGTATGAACAAAAAAAGAACCTTGTTGATGAGTGTTGCAATTGGCTTCACTCATTTTTTATTTGCACAAACTGCTGAAATAATAAAGATCAGGCAGTACAGGCAGGCCAATGAACACGCCATCATTTCTGAATTTGTTTCATTTCTGAAGTTGCCCAACATTGCAGGCGATTCAATTGGCATCTATAAAAACGCAGCGTTTATTATGGATGCAATGAAGAAACGTGGAATAGCAAATGTTCAGCTACTTGTACCCGCATCGAACAAAACAGTGCCTGCTGTTTATGGTGAAGTAATAACGCCGGGTGCAACGCAAACAATTATTTTCTATGCTCACTATGATGGTCAACCGGTAAATGCAGCACAGTGGGCTAAAGGACTTTCTCCATTTGAACCAAAGTTGCTTACCAATTCACTCGAACAAAACGGAAGTATTATTGAATTTCCAACTGCTGATAAAGCATTTGATCCGCAATGGAGAATTTATGGAAGAAGTGCAAGCGATGATAAAGCTGGTGTGATGGCTATACTGAATGCTTATGATGGGATTGTAAAAAGCGGCATGAAGCCTACTGTAAATATTAAATTCTTTTTTGAAGGAGAAGAAGAGAAGGGTTCTGTTTTTTTGCAAGAAATTTTACAGCAATACAAAACCTTATTACAAAGTGATCTGTGGCTTTTTTGTGATGGCCCAGTTCATCAATCGGGCAAAAAACAAGTGGTGTTTGGTGTTAGAGGTGATGCACATGTTGAAATAACAGTGTATGGTTCAAAGCGACCCTTACATAGTGGTCATTATGGAAACTGGGCACCGAATCCTGCCATGATGCTGGTGCAACTATTAGCATCCATGAAAGATAGAGATGGACAAATTACAATCAAGGATTTTTATGCTGATGTAATTCCATTAAGTGAAATGGAAAAGAAAGCCCTTGAAGCAATTCCATCGGTAGATGAACAAATGAAAAAGGAATTGGGATTCAGTAAGCGGGAAATGAAAAAGTATAACCTGGCACAATCAATCGGGCTGCCATCACTTAATATCAATGGAATAAACAGTGCCAATGTTGGCAAGAACGCAAGTAATGTAATACCAACTACTGCTACAACAGTGCTTGATTTAAGATTGGTTGCCGGCAACGATTGGAAAAAGCAACAGCAACGGGTAGTTGAACATATCAGGAGCCAGGGTTATTATATTACAACAGCCGAGCCAACAGAAGAAGAAAGAAGCAAGTATGATAAAATTGCAAAAGTTGAACTGAGCAGCGGTTATAATGCACAGAAAACAGCAATGGATTTGCCTATTGCACAAAAGATTATTACAGCAGTGCAATCAACCGCTGCTGAACCCATTGTTCTGATGCCAACAGCAGGAGGAAGTCTTCCGTTGTTTTTGTTTGAACTGTATCTCAATGCAAAAACAATTTCTGTACCCATTGCAAATCATGACAACAATCAACATGCAGAGAATGAAAATATCCGGTTGCAGAATTTCTGGAATGGAATTGAAACAATGGCCGCATTAATGATGATGAAATAGAACGCATGTATGCCTGATAATAAGACCGGTAAGAAATTAATTGTCATTGGTGGCGGTGCTGCTGGTTTTTTCTGTGCTGTTAACGCTGCAAGATTAAATCGTTCATTGCAGGTAATATTGTTAGAAAAATCAAACAAGCTGTTATCAAAAGTAAAAGTAAGTGGCGGTGGTCGATGCAATGTAACACACGCCTGTTTTGAAATTCCTGAGTTAAGCAAACGATATCCAAGAGGGGAACATTTTGTACGCAAAGCATTTCACCAATTTTTTACAACCCATACCATTGAATGGTTTGAAGAAAGAGGGGTGAAGTTAAAAACAGAAGCTGATGGAAGAATGTTTCCTGTAACCAATTCATCACAAACAATCATTGATTGTTTATTGAAAGAAGTGAATACTTATGGAGTGGAGATATTAATGAACAGGGAAGTGAAAGATGTGAAATCAGAAAACGAAAAACCCTCCGACGCAAAAGCTATGGCGGGTAAATGGAAAATTGAACTCAGCAGCGGAGAAATAATGGAAGCTGATTTTGTTTGTATTGCCAGCGGAGGGTTTCCAAAACTGCAGCAATTTGAGTGGTTAAAAGAAACCGGACATACGATCATTCCACCTGTTCCATCTTTATTCACTTTCAATATTCCAAATCATCCCATTACAAAACTTATGGGACTGAGTGTACCAGATGCAACAATTAAAATTCAATCAACAAAATTAAAAAATACCGGCCCATTACTCATTACTCATTGGGGAATGAGTGGCCCCTGTGTATTAAAATTATCTGCCTGGGGTGCAAGAGAATTACAGGAAAAAAGTTATGATTTTACTATTTTAGTGAACTGGCTAAATGACAAAAAAGAACAGGAGCTGAAAGATGAGCTGCAGTTGATCCGCAAACAAAACGGATCACAAAAGATCAGCAATAATAATTTATTTCAATTGCCGAACCGGCTCTGGCAATTCCTGTTACAGGAAGCGGGTGTAAAAGAAGAGTGGCGCTGGGCCGATCTTCCCTCGAAAGAACAAAACAAATTGATACAGCTGTTAACTGCTCATGAATTTCATGTGAAGGGCAAAACAACTTTTAAAGAAGAGTTTGTAACAGCAGGTGGAGTTGATCTGAAACAAGTTGATCCCAACACGATGCAGAGTAAACTGCAGCCGGGTTTATTTTTTGCCGGTGAAATACTCGATGTGGATGGTGTTACCGGTGGCTTCAATTTTCAGCATGCCTGGACCAGTGGATTTATTGCAGGCAAAACAATTGCTGACTTGAAATAGAAACGCTGATGAAGCAGATTGGGCCGGACGGTTACGGATAAAACACAGGAAAAGATTGTGTGATAAAATAATCAGCTTTCATCAGCCAAAATCCGTGTCATCCGTGTTTCTATCACTAACTTTAAGCAAACCAATCACCATGCCATCATCCCGCAGAAATTTCTTGCGAAATCTCACAGCAACAACAGGTGCGTTTACTTTTTTGCCACTCACTAATTCATTATTTGCAAAAGAAGCAGAGAAAAGGTTTCAGCAGTTTCAATCACTTCATCCCGATGAAGCATTGACTGATGAAGATTTCTGGGGATGGGTAAAAGAGCAGTATACTGTATCGCCCAATTTATTAAATCTCAACAATGGTGGTGTAAGTCCACAGCCGAAAGTAGTGCAGGATGCACATATCCGTTTTTATCAGTTCAGCAATGAAGCACCCTCTTATTATATGTGGCGTACATTGGATGAAGGCAGAGAGGCATTGCGTGGAAAGCTTGCTGAGCTGGCGGGATGTGATGCAGAAGAATTAGCCATCAACCGCAATGCAACAGAAGGATTAAACACCGTCATCTTTGGGTTGAATTTAAAAGCAGGTGATGAAGTGGTTTTAACCAAGCAGGATTATCCCAACATGATCAACGCATGGAAGCAGAGGGAAAAAAGAGATGGAATAAAATTGGTTTGGCTCAATTTAAATCTGCCTGAAGAAAATGATGATGCCATTGTGCAGCAATATGTAAAAGCGTTTACCTCAAAAACAAAAATTGTACATGTAACTCATTTGATTAACTGGACGGGTCAGTTTCTTCCAATAAAAAAAATTGCTGATGAAGCACACAAACGTGGCATTGAAGTAATTGGCGATGGTGCCCATTCATTTGCCCACACTGATTTTAAAATTCCTGATTTGGGTTGTGATTATTTTGCTACATCATTACATAAATGGTTATGTGCACCTTTCGGCAGCGGACTGTTATGGATCAAAAAAGAAAAGATCAAAAACATCTGGGCACTGCTCAGCAATAATGAACCCGATGGCATAGATATCCGCAAGTTTGAATCATTGGGCACACGTTCTTTTGCAAGCGAAATGGCCATTGGCAATGCAGTTGATTTTCAAAACGTCATCGGTTCAAAACGCAAGGAAGACCGTCTGCGTTATTTAACCGATTACTGGAACAGCAGGGTAAGCGATCTCAAACGGGTATCTTTTCTTCAGCCAAAAAATAAACAATTCTATTGTGCTATTTCCAATATTTCCATTGAAGGAATGAAGCCTGCTGAGGTAGCCGGAACATTACATACAAAACATAAAATTCATACCGTTGCCATTGATTGGGAAAACATTCATGGTGTAAGAGTAACGCCGCATGTGTACACATCCACAAAAGATCTTGACAGGCTGGTAACAGCCATCCGGGCAATGGCAGTTTAAATTATTTTATTTTCAATCTCTCAATCCCCTCCT
>JANOIQ010000523.1:0-29109 GCA_031407835.1 Chitinophagaceae bacterium | reverse complement strand
TTATCATAAAGTACTGCTTGAAAATTTTGCAGTAAATGAAATGGATCCGCAGCAACGAATGCTGAGTTATGCAAAACTTTCTATCAGTAACAGGAATAACCTGATTCGTACAATTGATCTGATTGTTTCGCACCAGCAATCAGTTGAAGGAAGAAACAGTCAGAAAAATGGAAGCATGGTTCTGCGTAAAGAAAAAGATGAAGTGAATACTGTTGGCTTTACGATTGATATAGTTTCTGAATTCACAAAAATATGGACGGCTAACTCAGGCATTGAATTGTATCATGATAAAGTGAACAGCAGGAGAGAAGATATGAATCAGTTGACAAGTGTAAAGACGAGCCTGCGTGGCTTATATCCCGATGAAGCAAAGTACGGTAACTACTCCCTGTTTTCATTGCATCATTTTAAGCTGAAGAATTTTCGCATTGATGCCGGGCTCCGCTACAATATGTTTGATATCAGTATTACCGATGCAACATTGGGAAAAGTCAATATCAAACCTGCTGCTTTAGTTGCTAATGCGGCAGTATTATACAGCATCAATCGTTATCATCATCTGTTTGCATCCTTCAGCAGCGGGTACCGTGCTCCTAACATTGATGATATGGGAACGCTTGGCATTGTTGATTTTCGCTATGAAGTTCCTGCTGCAGATCTGTTACCGGAGAAATCATTTAACTATGAAGCAGGATATAAGTTGCGCAGTAAAAAACTTACGGCTACTGCCAATCTGTTTTATATGCAGTTAAAGCAGTTGATTACAAGAGTAAAACAGGAAGGAGAAATTATTAACGGATATAATGTATACCGGAAGGAAAATACAGAAGAAGCATTCATTCGTGGTGCAGAAGCCGAAATGGATTGGCAGATAGGGAAGAACTGGAATGTGAATGCAGGATTTGCATATGTGTTCGGACAGAATTCAACCAAACATGAACCCTTACGCCGTATGCCTCCTTTTAATGGAAAAGTTCTTTCAACCTATAAAATAAACAGATGGTTTGCAAGTGCTGAACTTTGGTTTGCAGCAAAGCAGGATCGTTTGGCACAAGGTGATAAAGATGATAACCGTATTCCGAAAGGAGGAACACCGGGTTTTAAGGTAATGAATCTTTATGCAGGGTATGAGCTGAAGCATCTGAAATTCAATACCGGCCTTCAAAACCTATTCAATACAGATTACCGCACACATGGCAGTGGCATCAATGGATATGGCCGGAGTATATGGCTTAATATTCAATTCACACTGTAATAACATCCGCTTCACATTACACTTCTATTTTACGCTCCATATTTTAATTCGATATGGAGAAAGCCAGAGCAGAAAAAATTGCAACTGAAATTATTGATCTGTACAGGAAACACGGAGGTGATGAATACATTGGTGAAAATGTAACTCAACTGCAGCATGCTTTTCAAAGTGCAGAACTTGCCAGGGTACAAAATTTTGATGAAGAAATGGTGCTGGCTGCTTTTTTACACGATATCGGGCATATTTGTGTTGCTGAGCACAATGTTGCAAAGATGGACAGCTACGGTGTAATGAACCACGAAAAAATTGGTGCTGCTTTTTTGCGTATGCGCAGATTTTCTGATCGGCTGGTGAAACTTGTTCAGGCGCATGTTTCTGCCAAACGTTACCTCACATACAAAGATGAATTCTACTTTAACCGGCTTTCTGAAGCAAGCAGGCAAACGTTGGTTTTCCAGGGAGGAAGAATGTCGCATGATGAAGCAATCTTATTTGAAACAGATCAGCTGTATCATGAAATGATTGCTATGCGGAAAATTGATGAGTTGGCGAAGGATGATCTTCCAACAGGTGAACTGCAGCCTTTTCATGATATGATTGTAAAACATTTGGCTCGCTGAACAATACTTCTTCCATTAAAATAAAAAACGTATGTCAAACTATTCATTGGTTGTATTTGATATTGCAGGTACAACGGTAAGAGATAAAGGAAATATTGCTGAAGCATTTATTGATGCATTTAAGCAATATGGGATTGTTATTCCCCTGGAAGAAGTAAATAGAGTAATGGGATGGAGAAAGAAGGATGCTATCAGTATATTAGTGAACCAGTTTCAACCCGGCAGTGAAATTCATTCTGATGAACTGATTGATCAAATTCATGATGCTTTTATTCAGAACATGATTTCTTTTTATGAGAACGATGAAGATCTGCAGCCATTGGATTATGCAGAAGAAGTATTTCAGCAACTGAAAGCAAATAATATAAAAGTTGCGTTGAACACAGGTTTTACAAAAGACATTACAGATGTCATTCTCCGCAAATTGAATTGGAAGGAAGGACAGATGATTGATTTTGTTGTATGCAGTGATGAAGTGCCTGAAGGACGTCCTTATCCATACATGATTCAGGAGTTAATGAAGCGCAGCGAAATCATTGATGCAAAACAGGTAGTAAAAGTTGGCGATACTGAAGTGGATGTGCAGGAAGGAAGAAATGCAGAATGCGGACTCGTTATAGGTATTACTACAGGGGCCTATTCAAAAGAGTTGCTGGAACAGTATCAACCCGATGAAATCATTGATCATCTTTCTGAATTGCCTGCTTTGATTCTATGAGTCTTACGCTGAAAAATACAACTGTTCAGTCAGCTTCAAAACAACTGGAAGTCACTTTGTATGCAGCATTGGTTGCATTCTTAACCTATTCTTCAGTTTATGCATATCGCAAGCCATTTACCGTTGCCACCTTTTCAGGTATTGAATACTGGGGTATCCGTTATCAGACATTGCTGATCATCAGCCAGGGCATTGGTTATATGCTGAGTAAGTTTTACGGCATCAGGTTTATTTCAGAATTGAAACGGATGGGCAGGTGGAAAACAAGTGCCATACTAGTTGGTACAGCCTGGCTATCCTTATTCTTTTTTGCCATACTTCCGCCTTTATTCGGTTTAATCTGCTTAATGATAAATGGCTTTGCTTTGGGGTTTATGTGGGGTATCGTTTTCAGTTATGTGGAAGGAAGGAAAACAACCGATTTTATTGGCTCGGCTATGGCAGTGAGTTTTATTTTCGCAGGAGGCTTTACAAGAACCGTAGCAAAGTGGTTACTTGTTGAATGGCATGTAAGTGAACATTGGATGCCATTTTTTACAGGATTGATCTTCGCCTTGCCGCTTGCACTTTTAATTTATCTGCTTGAACGTATTCCTTCACCAGATGAAACAGATATTGAGTTGAGAACTCAACGGGTAAGTATGAGCAGTGAAGACAGAAAGAAAGTACTTGGTTTATTTGGTGCAGGAATTTTTATGATAACAGTTACGTATGTTTTTCTTACGATTATCCGTGACCTGCGTGATAATTTTATGACCAATATCTGGACTGATCTTGGATACGGAAATGACTACAGCATTTTTATGAAAACGGAAACAATCACATCAGTGGTTGTACTGGTGCTTGTAAGTTTACTGGTAGTGGTAAGAAGAAATATCCAGGCTTTCCGTTTAATTCATTTATTGATTTTTGGTGGGTTTCTCTTAACAGGAATATCATCCCTTTTTTATCGTATTGGTTTATTAGATGGAGCATGGTGGATGCAGCTTGTTGGCCTGGGATTGTACATGGCTTATATTCCTTTCAACTGTATTTTTTTTGAACGGATGATTGCTGCTTTCCGCATCAATGGTAATGCCGGTTTCTTAATGTACGTAGCAGATGCCTTTGGTTATTTTGGGGCTATGCTTGTTATGCTGGGAAAGGAATTATTTATTATTGAAACAAACTGGTCATCTTTTTATTCAGGAGCTGCTTTGTTTTCTGCAGTAATTGGCATAGCAGGAACTATTGTTTCGCTTTCTTATTTTAATCAGAAATATAAACGAATAAAGTCACCGTATTATGGGTAAGCGTAAAGCAATTGTTATTGGGGCTGGTATTGTTGGTTTGGCAACGGCGAGGGCATTGTCCGTGAAAGGCTTTGCTGTGCAGGTGTTTGAACGGGGCGACAAAGCTAACGGTGCATCTGTCAGGAATTTTGGAATGGTTTGGCCTGTAGGGCAGCCTGATGGTTTATTATATGAAAGAGCTTTACGCAGCAGAAGTATATGGGAAGAAATTTCAAAAAGCGGTGCTTTTTGGAGCGACCCTGTTGGCAGTTTGCATGTTGCTCATAATGAAATAGAGTGGACAGTATTACAGGAACTGTACGAAGAGTTTAAAACAGATCGCCCCGTAAAATTATTATCAGCTGCACAAGTAGCAGAGCAAACAGAGGCTGTGGTGCAGAAAAATTTGCTGGGTGCGTTATACAGTGCGGATGAATTGATTGTTGACCCGAGGGAAGCGATTGCTGCTTTACCGGGTTATTTAGAAGAGAAGTATGCTGTTGAATTTTTCTGGAACCGTTGTGTAAGTTATATTTCTGAAAACACCGTGTACATTGGTAATGATGAAGATTATGAAGGAGAAGTAATTTTTATCTGCAGTGGTGCAGATTTCGAAACATTATATCCGGAATATTTTTCGGATTATCCATTAACAAAATGCAAACTGCAGATGATGAGGATTGCTGCACAATCAGGCGAATGGCGTATTGGCCCGGCTTTATGTGGCGGTTTATCACTTACTCATTATAATAGTTTTAAGGTTGCTCCATCCTTATCTCAACTCAAAGCATTTTATGAAGAGGAGATGGCTTGCTATGGAGAATGGGGCATTCATGTAATGGTTTCGCAGAATGCAGCAGGTGAATTAACCATTGGTGATTCGCATGAATACGGGAATACACATGACCCTTTTGACAAAGCGCTTATAAACCAACTGATTCTTGATTACCTGAAAAAGTTTGCCTCTTTTAAAGACTGGAATATTATTCAAACATGGAACGGCATTTATCCAAAGTTGACGAATGGTGATACTGAGTTGTTCTTTTCTCCTGAAGCCGGGGTTTATGTATTGAATGCATTAGGTGGAGCAGGGATGACTTTAAGTTTTGGATTGGCTGAGGAAATTGTAAAAGGGCTATAGAAAATTGGTACCGGCTAATTTTTTAGGGAAACATACTGTTGTTAACACCCGGACATTCAAAATAAATTACCTGGCTTCATATGATTGAATCATCTGTTTTCTCATATAATTATTTTGCAGATCGCCTGTCATGCGCTCCCATCCAAATTTTTCATAAAGGCCATGTGCTTTTGAAGTGGCCAATAACCAGGCTCTGAGATTCTGCAATTCAGGGTATGAAAGTATAAATGAAATTAATTTTTTTGACAATCCCTGCCCTCTGTATGAATTGATAATAAACACATCAGCGAGGTAAGCAAAAGTTGCTTTATCAGTTATTACCCTTGCAAAACCTACCTGCCTGCCGGCAGGCAAGGTTTGTGTAGTTAAGTGATAAACTCCAAAACAAATACTGTTTGAAATAGATCGTTCAACCAGATCCATAATAATACCCTTAGCCCAGTGCGATTCCTGGCTTAAGAAAGTATGAATAACTTCTTTTTGCAATAAAATTTTGTCTGAACTGATTTTAAAATCGTCAAATACAATTTCGTTTTCCATACATCAGATTATTAATTATATAAGGCAACAATAAACTCCCTTAACTCCGGATATCTGTTTCTCAGAAATTATCGGTAAGAATTGAGTAGTAAGGTAAATAACTTATGAAGCAGTTGTCCCGGTTCATCTAAAAATAACATAAAGGGGAGCAATGAAAAATCAGTTAGTGAGTATTTCAATTTTCAACCATAAGATTACTTATGTTCACAGATGTTGTTAATAAGCCGTGAGGGAATGTGGAATACCTGTTAGTACTAACATTGTCGTAACATTCGCTTAATAATATAGTAACATGCTGTAAGAATTTATACAACCCCTCATCATTTTTTTATCTCAGGATATTTCTGATCTCCCTTTATATAATACCAGAGAATTCTGTTCATGGCATCATCCCTGCCTCCATCTACTTCATTAAATACTTCGTTTAGTGATTCCAGTGCATATTTCCTGGCCTTGCCTTTCAGCTCTGCCAATGGTTTGTTCATTTCATCTAACGGAATATTATTTGGCTTCACAATATATCTGAAGTCTTTTTTCTCTTTTTCAAAACAATCAAACATGGGTGATGCGGTTGCGTCAATAATATGCATTGTGGGTATTCCAAGTATCTGTTCAATACTGCGGAGAATTGATGTTTGATTATAATTTGTCGTAGTTACTCCTGGTTTTGAATAAGGACTGATAACAAGGCCAACAGTTCTGTAAGCTGATATATGATCCCATCCGCTTTGAGAATCATCCTGTGTTACAAAAACAACTGTTGAATCCCAATACTTACTGTTGGTTATTTTTTCAATGATGCGTCCTAAAGCAAGATCGTTATCAGCTACCATTGCATTGGGTGTTGGCCACCCCGGAGAAGTGCCTGCAGTATGATCATTTGGCAAAGAAAGAATCAGTAAGTTGGGTAAATTATTATACTGTTCGTACTGTTCCCATTCTTTAATAAATTCAGAAGCTCTTTGCTGATCACTGAAAACCATATTATCACAATCTGGAAATGTGGGTGAAATAATATTTCTGATCGGCTGAATAGTACTTGTATTATACCAGTTTGGTTGTGAGCCTGATTGATAATATCGGAACAGGTCGATCCACTTTAATTTTTCATCATATACAGTTTTGCATGCCTCGCCATAAATCCGAACCGTTTTGCCATAAGCCATTGCCTGGTTCCAGATAAAACCCGTTTTGTTATAAACCAATGCATCTTCCTGCCGGTGAGGATAACTTCTAAGCCATGCTCTTACATTTTTCTCTACATAATCTGAAACCATTCCTGCATCAGTCCATTGATGTCCTTCAGCACTTGATTTACCGGAAGCGTAGTAATTATCCATCCAACCGAATTGTTCAGCCAGTGAATGAATGTTGGGTGTTACCTGTTTGCCAAAAACACATAGACTGCTGTCGCCACGGCCGACAGGCATATCACCTAATACCTGGTCGTAGGTTTTGTTTTCTTTAATGATATAGATCACATGTTTAAAAACAGAAGGCTCACCAATACGTTCGGGAATAGGTTTGGGTGTGATATCTTTCCTGGCAGGTAAAAAAGATGATTTCATTCTGCTTTGCATGTTCTGATCATAAACTGTTTCAGTATATTTTTTTAATTCAGACTGGCTGGGCAGGCTAATGATACTGACCGATGCAAGTTGGTTATGAATTGATCTTGCTTTTTTTTGCTGATTGATTACATCAGCACCATCTGATTCAAGGTTGGCAACAACCAGGTAATTGTTTTTTATCACTAACCCTGCCGGGTAAGCTTCGGTTGGTATAAATCCTTTGATAAACGATTTTCCAACATGCATATTGGCTTTGTCTTTTTTTAGTTCAATCACAGCAACCGCATTGTCCAGCCCATTGGATACATACAGGTATTTATTGTCAGCACTCAACGCAAGTGCATTCGGTGTACTGCCTTCTTTTTTATATGCTGCATTAAAAATGCCTGTTGAAATTTTTTCTGTTACTGCATTTGTTACTGTGTTAATGATGGAAATATAATCACTTGATCCATTGCATACATAAACATATTTTCCATCTTTTCCTGCTGCTATGGCAGTTGGGTGCAAACCTGTTTTGATCTCTTTCAATAGTTTCCCACTGGCTGGATTGTAAATGGAAACGGTTCCCATTGCAGTAGCACCGGTTACAGGATCGGTATAGCTTGATCCCCACGGAACTCCGGCACTTTCTTTTGAGCTGTCTGTAACTAAGGGGCCGGCCCAGTTAGTAACGTAGATTTTCCCATTTGCTTTTGTTACACCATACGGTGCAACTCCTGTTGCTGCTTTCCAAACAACGGATTTGTCAGACCAGCGTATTTTTAGCAACTCATTATTTCCGTTCAGTACAACATACACAAACACTTCATTTTTTGCATGTTCTATATAGATGTCATTTGGAATAGCATTTGAAGCAGGAATTTTTTTTGCAAATTCAATTCCCTTGATGTCTTTAATTTTTTTATCCCATTCTGTGAATAATAAATAAGCATGTCCGCCATCTCTTTCAGAAGCACTCCAGACAATAAATGTTTTATTCTTTTCTGTAAATACTTTTATACCGGAGTAAGTACTTATCAGATTTTTATACTCAGGACGATCTGTATACGTAAAGCGCTCTTTTATTTTCCCCGTAAGAATATTTATGGTAGCTATTCCATACCTGTCTTCAATAACCACTGACTCATCATCGGGTAATGATACAATATCAAGCGCATGGTTTTCAAGTAATGGATCACCAAACCGGGTAACCTTTCCTGCACTCCTGATGATCCGGTTATAGGGTAATAATGTAAGGCTGTCGTTATGAAGTTGAACCTGCTCAACAGGATAATTGCTGATGAATGCAGCGAGTTCTTCAATATGATCTGTATTGATAAAATCGAAACCAAGCTTAATAAATTCTTTCCATGCTGCAGGTAAATCTGGACAGCTCCAAAAGCGAACCGGTTTATTTAGCTGGTGAGCTGCTGATATAATTTGCAGTAGTTTATTTTTTTCTGCCTGAGGAAATGTGCCATTCCCTTTCCAATTTGAATAGTTGTGAAAATCAGCACTGATCAGAGCAATTTTCGCCAAAGTCTTTTGATTGTATTGTACGCCGGGTCTTCCGTCAAAAAAAATAAAGGCAGGATACTTGTTATAGTCTTCTTCTTTTGGCCGGTTACCGCTGATGACAATTTTTACAGTTTTGCAGCTGGTAATCTCAGGATATTTATTCAGGACTTCAACCAACACTTTTAATGTAGAATATGCTTCTGTTTTAATATCAATCAGCAACTGTAATGTTTTTCCGTTATCGGTATATATGCTGCCTTTGTTTTTCCTGATGGCTTTTGAAATGGGTTGAAGATATAAATCCTCCAGGTTGCGGGTTGTTTTTAACCCATCCGGTGTATGTGCAACGAGTAAATGAGCATTACTCAAAAATATGTCAGCCTCTATTGATTCAAATGAATAGCTGAAAGCTGTAGTAAAAGGAAATGGCTGTTCGTAATCGTTATGCGAATGACGGTTTATGTTTCCCTGTTTATTCGACTGGGCATTTACCATCTGGGCAAAAAAGAAAACAATGTAAAACAAAGAAAATCTCATATTCGGAATTGGTTAAGAAAGAAAACAGGCAATCTAAAGTTAACCTGCGTATGTGAAATTAAGTGATCGTTATTTAATTGTTTTAAAATGATTAAGGTATGGTTATGAAAAAGTAAACCTGCACTTAGTGGATATACGTACTGATACATTTGCCGGATAATATAAACCAAAACTTACATGGCAGCGAACGTATTTATAAATATGCTGGGCAGAAGCTGGATTTTTCTGGCTCTTTTTCTAACCTCAAAATCATCATTCGGGTTTGATAAAGCTGAAAACTTAAACTCAGTAACGAATAATGAGCAGATGGATTTTCAAGTGCAGGGAAAAGTTACTCAATCTGATAATAGTCCATTACCGGGAGCAACAGTTTCCGTAAAGGGCAAAAAGATTGAAACAGTAACTGACGCAGCAGGAAATTTCAGTATTTCTGTTCCTGATGAAAATGCTGTTTTGATTTTCAGTTTTGTAGGATTTACTTCACAGGAAGTGGCAATAAAAGGGAAATCAAATATTAATATCACTCTACAGCCTGTTGTTTCTGAATTGACAAATGTTGTAGTGATGGGATATGGTACACAAAATAAAAAAGATGTAACAGGTGCAGTTAAATCACTAAAGAGTGATGCCTTTAATAAAGGTATTGTTAATTCACCTGAGCAACTTATACAGGGTAAAGCAGCTGGTGTAAATGTAACTTCATCAACTGGTGAGCCTGGCGCAATCATGGGTATCAGTATTCGTGGACCGGGTGGTGTAAGAACAGGAAGTACTCCTTTGTTTGTTATTGATGGATTACCATTGGATAATTCAGGGACTGGAGGTGCAGGGAATCCTCTTGGTTTTTTGAACCCGCAGGATATTGAATCGATAGATATATTAAAAGATGCATCTGCAACTTCTATCTATGGAGCCAGAGGAGCAAATGGAGTCATTATCATCACAACCAAGAAGGGAAAGGCTGGTGTTTCTTCTCTTACTTACGGCACAAGCCTCAGCTTCTCACAAATAGCGAGGAAGATAGATGTATTCAATGCAGGTCAGTACCGTTCTGAAGTGGCCAAAATAAACGGAACACTGGTTGATAAAGGAGCCAATACTGATTGGCAGGATGTGATTACAAGAAATGCATTTACACAGGAGCACAATCTTTCGTTAAGCGGTGGCGCAGAGAAGTTAACTTATTATGCTGCCTTCAATATGCAAAAGCAGCATGGTATAATTAAGTTTAACGATTTAAACAGGTACAGCGGAAGATTTAACGTTACACAAAAATTTCTGGATAACCGTTTAACCTTACAGGTAAATCTGAATGCTACTCATACTTATAATTTACGACCTCCTGTTTCAAGTGTAATTGCCGATGCTATTTCCAATAACCCAACTTACCCGGTATATGATTCAGTTGGTAAGCCCGCAAGATATCTTGATATCAATAACCCACTCGTAACATTTGGCCTTGAAAGGGATGTAACAAAGACCAACAGGGTAATTGGTAATATTACACCTTCACTTCGTATAATAAAAGGCCTCACATATAAACTGAACTTTGGTATTGACATTTCAAATGCAGTAAGGGATATTGAATCTCTTCCAAGCTTAATTCCACAACGTGATGGCCGTTTAGATACGTATAATACTTCAAACAATAATCAGCTGATTGAAAATTATCTTACTTATGATTTCAAAATAAATAAGCATACATTTTCAACACTGGCGGGTCATTCTTATCAGAAAATATTCCTCACCGGAAAAAACTTCAGTATCAACAGGTTTCCTATTTCTTCCGTAACTCCAATCAATAATCCCGGCCTGGGTCAGGAACTTACACTGGCAAACAATAAGCCGGGCGGTTATGCGGTAAAGAATGAACTGCAATCTTTTTTTGGAAGGATTAATTATGCTTACGGAACTAAATATTTGTTAACCGGAAACTTTCGTGCAGATGGTTCATCAAAGTTTGGATCAAATAACAGGTATGGTTTCTTTCCTTCCTTCTCTGCCGGTTGGGTAATATCTGAAGAGAAATTTATAGGGAATAAGATTTTTGATAACCTGAAATTAAGGTTGGGTTGGGGTTTAACCGGTAACCAGGAAATACCTTCAAAAATTACACAGGCTTTATATACTTCTTCTGTTTCTTCAACAACAAGCTATCCTTTATCCTTGTCGGGTTCTTACCCGGCAGGAACAACGTTTTCAAGAATTGCCAACCCCGATATTCAATGGGAAGTATCAAGCCAGTGGAATACAGGTGTTGACTTTGCAATAATGAAAGGTGAGTTGTCAGGTTCTGTTGATTTATTCAGAAAGGTATCGGATAATATTCTGCTTGAAGTTGTACCTGCCGATCCTGTACAACCTGCAGGATCAGTATGGACAAATGTAAAAGATATGACCATTACCAACAGCGGTTTTGAAATGGATGTTAGTTACCGTCATACAACAAAAAAGAAAATAACTTATGCAATAGGTGGAAACTTCACCGTAATGAAAAATATTGTTGAAAATTCTCCCTACTCAGTTATTCCGTCCGGATCAGCTTCAGGTTCAGGACTTACTTCCGCTACAATTAACGGCTATCTCAATAATCAACCAATCGGCACTTTTTATCTGAAAGATTTTACAGGTATAGATAATAATGGTATTTCAACATTCAGAGATACGGATGGTGATGGTATTGTTTCAGATAAAGACAGGATAGCTGCAGGTACTGCTTTGCCAAAGCTGATGTACAATTTCTTTGGAAATATTTCTTATAAAGGATTTGATCTCTCTGTAAATTTTAATGGTATATCAGGAAATAAAATTTACGACAATACAGCCAACTCAAATTTTTACAAGCTTCGTCTTTTCAAGGGTATCAATACAACAAAAGAAGCATTATCTGCAGCAAATGAATCTGTCAACAATTCAGCGCCGGTGAGCACACGCTATCTGAAAGATGGATCATTCCTTCGTTTGAATAATTTAAGCATTGGATATAATCTTGATGTTCACCACCTCGGTATCAGCAAATGGATTTCAGCTGCAAGGTTTTCAGTTACAGGGCAAAATCTCTGGTTAATCACAAAGTATGATGGATTTGATCCGGAGGTGAATACAGACCACCAGGTTAATGGAATTCTTTCATATGGTATTGATTACCTCACCTATCCTAAAGCACGTTCATTCATTTTTAGTTTACAGGTATCATTCTAAATTATTATCAAACATAATTACTTATGACAAAAAAAATATTCTATCTGCTCTCTGTGATGATCCTTCTTATTGCAAGCGGATGTACTAAACTGAAGGAAGATATACTTGACGAATCTTCTGTTACAGGACTGTCTGATAAACAAATTGCTGACGGTTTAATAGCGCCTGTTTATGCATTGTTACCAACCATTTATACGCATACTAATTACTTTGCGTTACAGGAAATTTCTACTGATGAAGCTATCCTTCCATACCGTGGAGGAACTGATTGGGGTGATAATGGTATTTATCTATCTCTTCATAAGCATGAAACAACCAGTACCGATCCCAACGTAAGAAGTACCTGGAATAATCTTGTACAGAGCATTGCCAGAGCAGTTATAGCAATTGATGCATTACCATCAAATAAGGATGCCAATGCAAAAGGATACCTCGCAGAAGCAAGAGCGATGAGAGCTTATTACAACCTGGTTATGCTGGACATGTTTAATATTTCGTTTATTAAAGAAAAACCAAGCGATATCTCAACTATTATCAGGGGTAAAGAAGCTGTTGATTATATTTCAAAAGAATTAATTACTGCAGAACCTGATTTAAGTACATCAACAGGTCCGGGAAGAATTACGAAAGCAGGTGTATGGGGATTACTGGCCCGTTTATATCTGAACGCTTCTGTTTACAGAGATCGTTATGCAGCTACTCATACATTTCCTGCTGATGACATGGATAAAGTAATTGATTACTGCAATAAAGTTACTTCTTCGGGTCTGTATACGTTATCTGCTGATTATTTTGCAATTTTCAGTAACGATAATAATGCTAATAAAGAAATGATTTTTGTGGTAGATCAGCGTGCCGATTTAAACGGTCATAATCGTATGGCTTATTTTTCATTATCAGGCGATCAGTTTCCGTTAACACAGTATCCTGCTGCAAACGGTACAGATGGTCCAGGCATAACTTCTGATTTTTACCGTACATGGGTAAATGCTTATTCTCCGGTTGATCCTGCTGCAGCTGATCCAAGATTTTTTAAGCAAAATTTGTATGTTAAAGCTGATGATACCTGTATTACAGGAACTGATTTTAAAATTAACCGTGGTATTTTAAGGGGTCAGCAATATGGTTTGATTCGTGAAAGCGGTGCTTTTGTAAAATGCGCAGATGGTCGTTATAAAGTGGCCAAGCTCTACAATGTAACACGGAGTAAACCTACTTTGCCTGTTGACTTTACTGAAACAATTGATTTTACTGTTGCAGGAAGTAATTACAACACAGGATACCGTGTGGAAAAATATGAGTTCAGCAGTAAATCGGCGAGTGGAAGAAATTTTGGTGAAGCAGATATTGCAATTGTGCGTCTGGCTGATGTTTACCTGATGCGTGCTGAAGCAAAATTAAGAAAGGGTGATGCTGCTGGTGCATTAGCTGACGTTAATATTGTTCGTGCTTCAAGAACAGCATCTGCTGTTAAGGCGCCGGCACTAACAGGCATAACAGCTGATTTATTATTACGTGAAAGAGGATTTGAATTTTACTGGGAAATGCAAAGAAGAACGGATCTGATTCGGTTTGATAAATATGAAAACAGCTGGACTGAAAAAACAAATACGGATAAAAACAAGCGAATCTTCCCGATTCCGCAAACTGCTCTGGATGGGGCTTCTAACATACCAGACTATTTGAAACAGAATCCCGGATATTAAGCAGTTACAATACTGAAAAAGTGTATCTAATCCAGGGATATCTTTAAAAATAAAACTATAAGAAAGTTATTATATACCAGCCAAGTTAACCTGTAAAGTACAAACAGAGGGCCCGCTAAACGATTGTTTAGCGGGCTTTTTCTATTTAGTGATATTGGCAGTTGCTTAAAACTTAACATTCACTAACATAATTAATTCATACTTTCATATTAATAAATTGTTATTAAATTATGAACAAAGAGAAAGTGTCGAAAAAAGAAGTAAAAAAGAAAGTGCTTGCAAAAATTGAAGCTGCAATGAAGGAGTTTAAAAATATTGATAATGGTAAAAAGTTTGCCAAAAAAATGAAAGAAGCAGGCGGCATACTCACTGATTTTATTGTACAGCATAGTAAGAAAGTAAGTGCTAAATCAGCCACAAGTAAACCCAAAATCAAGAAAGGTATAGCTAAGAAATCTGTAAAAGTTAACCCGGCTTAATTTGTAATTAATTTTTGCCGCACTTCACTCCTGTTTGTATCAGATAATTCAAAAACAAATTATTTAAGAAGAACAGGAAAAAATTACCGGAGACTATTGCCGGTTACTGATTTATCTTTTCCGTTTGCAGGCAATGGAATAGGTTTCCCTGTATGAAGTGAATAGTCAAATTTCTCTCCAAGAAGAAGAGCAATGGTTGCAGCAAGTTGATTGCCGTAAGACTGTTGCTCTTCTTTCATTTCACCTGCAGGAATAATGTCAGGTCCAATTATTGCCAGCCAGGTTTCGCCAGATCCATTGATGAACGTGCTGTGTGTATTCCATGTGCCTGCAGTATTGCCTCTGCCATGATCGGTAGTAATAATAATGGTGGTATTGTCTTTATAAAAAGAATCAGATTGAATATAGAGAAACAGATCGCCAATCATTTTATCTGCCATTGCTGCCTTTTGTAAATAAGCACCATAATTACCTTTGTGAGCTTCCTCATCAGTTTCTCCAAAACCTAAAAACAACACTCTTGGATGATGTGCCTGAAGATATTCTCTTGCACTTATATAGGTAAGTAAATCGTGTCTTGTTCCTGTTTTCTCATTTACAATTTCCTGTACCTGGTTAATTTTATGATTGATTATTGTTGAGTCATCTGCAAGCATTTCATACCCACTGTTCACCTGGAACTTACTTCTGTCTTCATTAATAATGAAGGGGAATATATCCCAGGATGTAAAAGCTGCCACTTTCCCTTTATAGTCAGGCTGGGCATTGAGGTATTCCAGTATATTTCTGTTTTTATTTTTAACAGGCCTGTTCTTTGTTACAAACAGATCCGCATAACCTGTAAGGATTTCATTGTATCCGGGATAGGAAATTTTGTACGGATTTTTCATGTTCACCCTGTTGTTGAAGAACCGGTTGCCATACAACTGACCTTTACTGGCAATTATATTCCAGAAAAAAGGCAGCAGCTTTTTTCTTCTGTTTTCAGGTGTTTCATCCCAATACATTTGTTTGGTGAATGATGTATCAGCAGTATATTTTTCATTGTTGATGAGCAAAGAATCGGCACCTGTAAATACCTCCTGCCAGCGGAAGCCATCTGTAGTAATGATGATGATGTTTTTCGTTTTGAGAGTCGGTTGGGCAGAAGATAAAAATGAAGTTCCAAGGAGGGTAAGAAAACAGATAGCTTTCATTCAGTTGGTTTGTCAAAACTACCCCCCGCATATTACCTTGTGTTTATGTGAAGATTAAATTAATATTAACGTGTTGTGCTGATGCTGTTGATTGATTTTCAGTAATTGCTTTGTGAACGTTGTGTAGCTCTTCGTGTTCTTTGTGCTCCTGCACAAACCGTTAAAGAAAAAGAGTAACATAAAGAACGCAAAGTATCCACCAAGGTTACAAGGGTACACTTAATTATGTCATTACTATTACTACACGGTGGGATTTTTTAAAAAATCAACCCTGTTTATTTTCTTTGTATGCATGGTTAGTGAAGAGTATATGGTTGCATGTATATATTTACCCATACAACCGTTTAAAAGAGCGCTTAACATTAAGTTTACAATTTATTCATGCTTTAGTAATCACATGTTAATCTTAAGATAACAGCAGTCTTCAACCTTTGTAAAACCTTTACTGTGAAGACATTTTACAAAACAATTATCCTGTCTGATATCCATCTTGGCATCCGCAATTCACGGGTAAAAGAAGTGGTTGATTTTCTCAGCAATCACAAATGTGATACCCTTATTCTCAATGGCGATATTATTGATGGCTGGCAGCTCAAAAAATCAGGTGAGTGGAAAAAGAAACATACTTCTTTTTTCCGCATCATCATGAAGTACATGCACAAGTACAACACAAAAGTGATTTATCTGCGGGGCAATCATGATGACTTCCTGGATGAAATTCTTCCCTTTTCGTTCGGACAATTTATTATCAAGCGTCATCACATCCTGCAAAGCGGCAGCAAAAAATATTATGTAGTACATGGTGATATTTTTGATACGATTACAACCAAACTAAAATGGCTGGCCAAACTGGGTGATGTGGGCTATACATTCCTGCTTTGGCTCAACCGATATTACAACCATTACCGCACCAAAAGAGGACTCCCCTATTATTCACTTTCACAAGTGGTAAAAGCAAAAGTAAAATCAGCAGTTTCGTTTATTTCTGATTATGAAGAGCAGCTCTGTGAAGTTGCCGGAGCAAACAATTGTGATGGAGTCATCTGCGGGCATATACACCAGGCTGCTGATAAAGTCATTAATAATGTTCACTACCTCAATAGTGGGGACTGGGTGGAAACCATGAGTGCAATTGTTGAAACGGCTGAGGGTGAATGGAAAATCATTTATTACAATGATTGGCTGAAACAAACACAACCAGAATTAACAACAACCATTCTTCAGCCAGGTCAGTTTTCAGAACCCTTTCATTCAAACTTAACTCCCGAACTGGTATGAACAATACGTTCGTTTTTGCAGTACAGGGCGAAGGCCGTGGTCATTTAACCCAGGCTATTGCAACCTATGAAATGCTGATAGCCAACGGTCATCAGGTAGCTGCTGTAATGATTGGAATCAGCAGCAGAAGAGAAATTCCTGCTTTTGTACGTGAACGGATTAAAGCGCCCATCATTACTATTCTCAGTCCGAATTTTGTAACTGATAAGGATAACAAGTCCATTCAGCTTGGTAAAACTATTTTTAAAAATATGCTGCAATGGCGAAAGTTCAGGAAAAGTATGAAGCTGATCAATGAAGTGGTCGATACGTATAAACCTGATCTGTTGCTGAATTTTTATGAACCGCTGATTGGTTTGTGCTCTTCCTTCAATAAACTTAACACAAGAATTATTTCTATTGCACACCAGTTTATTTACCTGCATCCTGCATTTGAATTTCCGAAAGGAAGCAGTAAAAAAGAAAGCTATGCTATAAAAAAGTATACAGAGCTTACTGCAAAAGGAGCAGATAAATTGCTGGCGCTTTCATTCTATCCATTACAGCAGCAACAGTACAAAAACATCATTATCAGTCCGCCGCTTTTGCGTAAAGAAGTTGCCGAACAGGAAGTATTTCACGGTAATCATATCCTGGTCTATATTCTCAATGCAGGTTATATGCAGGATATTATTAACTGGCATAAAGAACATCCGGAAGTTGAACTGCATTGCTTTACCGACAGTAAAACGGTGAAAGGTAAATGGCGGTTTGATAATACGCTTTGTTTTCATTCGCTTGATGACAGAAAATTTCTGCACTTTATGGCCGATGCAAAAGCATTGGTAACTACAGCCGGTTTTGAAAGTGTTTGCGAAGCCATGTATTTCGGCAAGCCGGTGTTGATGGTTCCGGTGAAGGGTCATTTTGAACAATGGTGTAATGCAAGGGATGGGGCCAAAGCCGGTGCTGGCATCTATGCTGATAACTTTAACTTAGATGTGCTGCTTGATTATCTTCCTCACTATAAAAACACAAGTGAAGTATTTATTGAATGGAGTAAGCAAACAAAGCATTTACTGATGCAGATATTTGCAGAGATATTACATCAGCCTATGGAAGAAGAAATAGCAGATGATCAATCATCAAGATTCCCTTTTTCTCCTTCTTTTTCCTGATGCATACTGTACTGCCTGAAAATTGTTTAAGGATAATCACCTGTTTGTGTGTAGCAGGAATAGTTACAAAAATCTGTTTTTAAACAGTAGTTAAGTAAACACAGATGTGATTCAATTACGCAGTGCAGATTAATCCGGCAGCTTCCTTTTTTTCTCCATAATATACTTTCCCTTTTTGTATCTGTAAAAAACCCGTTTCATTCAGGTGACGCATAACCCTGATAACTGTTTCAACTCTGAGGCCGGTCATTTCAGCTATTTGTTTACGTGTAAGTTTAAGCTGGTTGCAGACAGAGCAAACATGATCTCCCTTTTCTTTCAGGTATTTTAATAAAGCAGTAATAATATTTTCCGGATTATGAGATGCAACTTCTTTCAGCAAAAAGAACTTAAACCGTAAGCGTTGTGTTAACAGGCGGCTGAATGTAAAATGAATTTCCGGTTGCGATTTTAGTAACTGTTGAAAAACAGATTGATGCAGACGAAGTACATAGGTTTCTTTAATGGCAATGGCAGTGGCAGCAAATAAACCTCCGTCAAACAAAGGAAGTTCGCCAATACATTCACCAGGTTCAATGAGTGTCTGCAGGTATTCTTTTCCTTCTTCATTTACATTTACCCAGCGCATCTGTCCGCTTACCAACTGGTAATAAAAACTACAGGTAGTTCCTTCCTTAAAAAGAATTTCTTCAGGCGCAAGTTTTTTATAGGTTGCACCCCAGGCAAGCAATATATCAAGATCGATCATCATAGATGTCTCTGTAAGGTACCACGAAAATCAGTGACAGCAATAACCCATACTTTTCCTGAACAAATGTATAGTGGCAGGAAACATCCTTACTTGTAATTGAAACGGCCAAGCTTAAATTGACAAAAAAGCTCTGAAAATTTATTGCCTGCCGGTAAAATTATTTTCTCTTTTAAACGTTTTCTGAGAAATCCAGTCCTACCAGGCATAAAAAAATTATTCAATGAAAAACTCCCTATACAGCGCAGCTGTTCATTCTGTTACTCTCTTATTCTTTGTTGTTTTGTTTTCAGCCTGCAAAAGCAACAGCCCGGTTCCGCCAAAAGTATATCGGTTTAATGAAACAATTACGATTGATGGATTGGTTAGAACATATACATTGAACCTTCCCCCTAATTATTATGAATCGTCCGGATTTTCATTGGTGATTGCCATGCATGGTGGTGGAGGTGATGCAGCTCAATTTGAATCTACTTCTAAACTTACCGAAAAAGCAAATGCCGCTCAGTTTGTTGTTGTGTATCCGGAAGGAGTAAAAAGCACCGGTCCAATAGCTGCCAGAACATGGAATGCAGGAAGCTGTTGTGATTATGCTGTGACGAATAATATTAATGATGTAAAATTTATCAGCCAGTTGATTGATAAGCTGCTGGGGGCCTATAAAATAAATTCCAAAAAAGTATATGCCACCGGCCATTCAAACGGTGGAATGTTGTCATACCGTCTTGCCTGTGAAATGCCAAACAAAATCGCTGCCATTGCTCCCAACGGTTGCACCATGGTAGCGGCTACCTGCAATCCCACACGACCTGTACCTGTTTTACACATGCATTCAGTATTAGATAGTAAAGTGCCTTACCAGGGTGGTTTGGGCTCAGGCGTTGGTACTTCAACTATTTATTTACCTTCATTAGACTCTGTATTAAATGCATGGTCGTTAAAAAATACCTGTACTACTACTGCCCAGGTATTGATCAACAACAGCAGCTATAAATTTACCAAGTGGTCTTCCTGCAGTAATGCTGTTACCATTCAATACTACTTAACGCAGGATGGCGGTCATGGCTGGCCCGGTGGTTTGCCGGGTGGTCCTTTTAGTGATACACCTTCTGCCGTTATCAATGCAAATAATTTATTGTGGGATTTTTTCCAGCAGTATCAATTGCCATAAACTGTAATTGCTTCCTGTTCAGTTTTAAATTCTTCGGAGTAACAAATAGAGAGTGGAATATAAGCTGTGATGGGTTCAGTCATTCCGGAGTTATGTTGACCAATCTTTTTTCAGGATTTTGATAATGATCTTTACAGAAGTACTCATGATCTCTGTTTTACAGAACATAAGCGAAATGCATCGTCAAACATTTGTGGCCTCGCCAGGAATCGAACCTGGATCTGGAGCTTCGGAGGCTCTTATACTATCCATTGTACTACGAGGCCAGTTCAATTTGGAAATGAACCGATTTGGAAATGTGCTGATGAAAACAACCTAACTGAATTCCGAATCATCCCATCTCCAAATTTCCAAATCATCTAATCAATCCACTTACATTACTGCCGAATATTTTTACGGCAATGGCCAGCAATATTACACCAAAAAATTTTCGTACAGCGATTAATCCGGCAGGTCCTAATACTTTTTCAATCCGGTTGAGTGAACGGAGCACAACATAAATGATCACAAGGTTGATAAGGATTGCAACCAGGATCATCCATTCGTTTTTATCCGTCTGTTCAAAAGTTGCCTTTAGCGACATAATAGTGGTCAACGTACCCGATCCGGCAATCAGTGGAAAAGCAATGGGAACAACAGTGCCTGCTTTGGCATCCTTTTCCGGCTTAAAGAACTCAATGCCCAGCACCATTTCAAGACCAAGAATAAAAATTACAATCGATCCGGCAACGGCAAAAGATTTCACATCAACACCAAGCACATTTAAAAAGGGTTTACCCAGGAAAAAGAATAATACCATCAACCCACCAGAAATAAATGTTGCTCTGCCCGAATTAATGCCGCCCATTTTTTCTTTCAGTGAAATCAGCATGGGTACAGAGCCCACAATATCAATTACCGCAAAAAGAGTAAAGCTGAGCGTCAGTAATTCTTTTATATCGAAATCCATAGCTGTTGGTTTGTACAAAAGTAAAGCATCCCCCTGAGAGAGATGCTTTACCTGTTGATGAAAGATTTACAAGTTAACGGTAACTCCGGCGCTGAACATAAAAGGGATGCTGTTGAATCCTCTCAGGTCGTAGAAATCTGTATTGCTGATATTTTGTGCATCAGCAAAAAACTTTATGTGATTGTTCAGCTCATATGCAGCGTAGGCGTTCAGTAAAAAATATCCTTTCAGGCTTATGTCTTTTACCTGGTATCCTGCCACATCAAAACGTTCACTTACATATTTACCGCTGATTGATGCAGAAAATTGTTTGCAGTTATAAGCAGCGGTAAGATTGAATTGATGAACAGGACGGCGAAGCAGGTAGCTGTAAGCCGTATCATTAAAAGTCATTCTGCTTTGTGAAAATTCTGTTCCATTCACATAACTGTAGTTACCGGTTATGCCCAATGATTGATTGATTTGAACAGAAGCTTCATATTCAAGTCCACGTACAAACTGTTTGGGAAAGTTGAAGTAAGTATAGTTTACATAATCAAAATCAATTCCTGATTTTATTTCACGGTAAAAGTATACAAGCCTGTGTTTGATAGATGCCGTTTGATGCTGTATACCAACTTCAAAATTTTTACTTTCTTCCGGCTTCAGGTTTTTATTACCATAACCTGAATAGAGTTGATACAACCCGGGTGCTTTAAATCCTGATGCAATACTTCCAAACAACCGTATATTCTTAGTAATGTTATAACTCGGATTAAAGGTGTAGGTATAATCGCTTCCGTAGCGGCTGTGTACATTTAAACGTCCGCCAATTTCAATGTTCAGTTTTTCATTCAACCCATTATAAATAACAGATGCGTATAAGGATGATTGACTCACTGAAGTGTCATTGAATTTGGTTGGATAAGGTCCAAAGCTGCTGATAGAAAGAAACTGATTGTTAAATGAACCATACCTGTAATCAGCTCCCTGTAACAACGTGAATGCTTTATTCAGTTTAACTGTTGCATACAATTCAACAAACTGGCTTTTGCTGAAATAATCATCACGTGTATATTTTGAAAAGCCGGAAATATTGCCACTGTCGTTCAGGAAATGACGGTTGTTTTCACTATACTGATAATTTCCATTGACGGCCACTGCATCATTTTTAAACATAAAACCTGCACCTGTTGTAAGATTGGCATTACGGATTGTAAAATCTTTATCATCAACAAAAGCAGAAGCATCCACATCCGATTTGTACTTACTGTATTGTACAAAACTCCGCAGGCTCAGTTGTTTGGTTGACTGATACTGCAGGGAAGCATTGACAATATTTCCATGATAACCATCTTTATCAAAACCTTTGTTTCCGCTGCTGTCTTTCGCTGCCGAAAAACCTCCACTGTTGATTGTAGAATATCTTGTTTGATAACTCAGCTTTCCTGCTTTGCCAAACAGCTGCAGGTTGCCACGAAATGAATTGTAATTACCAGCCGTAACAGTTGATGTAAGATTGAATGGCTTGCTGATATTTTTTCTGGTGGTGATGATATTAATTACACCTGCTACCGCATCGCTTCCATATAAAGTTGATTGAGCGCCTCTGGCAATTTCTATCCTTGTAACATCATTAATGGAAAGAAAATTGAGATCAAATTCATTATTGATAAAGGAAGGATCACCAATAGGAATTCCATCAATCAATACCAATACTCTTCCGCTGGCAGCCCCACGCATGAATACTGTTTGAACGGTGCCTGCATTATTCAGAGCACCATTAATGGTAATACCGGCCTGTTCGTTTAAAACCTGTGCTACTGTTTTTCCCTGGCTTTTTTCCAGCACATCTTTACCGATGACTGTTACCACTTTCCCTGTTTGCGATTGCTTTTGTTCCATCCTGTTCGCAGTGATGATCACTTCATCTAATTGTTTGGATTTGGAACTGTCCTGTGCTGATAGTTGACTGCCGATGATTGATGCAGTCAACAACAAAAACGTTTTTTTCATAATAGAAAAATTTTGTTGTGACTGCTTTCAGAAAAAAAAGAGATGGAAATATAAATGCCTTGCAGCTTTTACACTTCACGCTTTTCACCCGAAAGCAAAATGAATTTTGATCCCGATAATTATCGGGAGTATCGGCAGGTCTTCTGGCTCAACTTCAGTTTCTTAACCTTCCCGTTGTTAAACAGTGGTTGATGTTTGAAACTGTTCCCATTTCCCTTTTTGAGGGGTGGGTGGTTTTACAGCTACGGGGATAGCGCCGGATTTACACCGTACTTCCCTTTTAATCCCGACTGTGAACGTCAGGAACCGCTACTGCTGCAAAAGTAGGGGAGCGATCTTACTATTACAAATTCAGTTTATTCACATTGATTTCTTTTGCTGTGTAAACTTTTAATCTGTACATATCCACGAATGACCGATACAACAAAGTTTGATTCGTTTTTAATAACTTCATTTGTACATGACACGATCCGGAATTTTCGGTTTTTTTTTACATCTTACAGGATGGGTATTTTTTTACTCCATGGTGCTGGCTTTTATATCAGCTGACCAGCCGGGCAGAGAACCTGTTTCCCTGTTTGGCCCTGATTTTCTGCTGTTCTATTTTGTTTTTCCATTCATTTTTTACTGTAATCTCTTTGCATTAATACCCGGGTTGTTTCATAAAAAGTATTACGTCTTATATTTTTTGTGCTTTGTTTTATTCTTTTTTCTGGTTTTCTGGCTGAAACCCTTTGATCATATTATGAGACATTCTGAAATGAACCAGAGGCCTCCGCCTCCTCCTTTGGGAGATAGAAAATTTATGCCCCCTCCTTCCCGGCAGCAGCGGTTTGATATTATGAGCACTATTCTTTTTTTAATGGTATGGCTTTTTTCTTCTGCTATTTATGTTTTTCAGCAATGGCGCAGTTCTGAGCAAAGAGCATTCCAGGCAGAAGCTGATAAGGCTATTGCAGAACTTTCTTTTCTGAAGGCACAGGTGAACCCGCACTTTTTATTCAATACACTCAATAATATTTATTCACTGGCAGTAACAAAAAGTGAGCATACTGCTGCCAGCATTATGAAATTGTCAAACATCATGCGTTATGTAACCGATGGTGCAAGAGAAGATGTTGTTTTATTAACAGAGGAAATAGAATGTATGAGGGATTATATTGATCTGCAACGGGTACGTACCGGCAGTAATACAGAAGTGATTTTTGATGTTTCTGGCGACGTCAGTCAAAAACAGGTGGCCCCGCTGTTATTTATGTCTTTTATCGAAAATGCATTTAAATATGGTGTAAGCAATCATGAGCCTTCAACAATTGTGATCAGGCTTTCAGCTGATGTAAAGACGATTCATTTTAAAATAAGGAATAAATTATTTGAAACAAAGAGCACAATGGAACGCACGGGGATTGGTCAGGCGAATGCATTGCAACGCCTTGAGCGGCTTTATCATAACAGACATTCGATAGAAATTACTGCGAAAGATGGTTTTTATACAGTTCAGTTAACTTTACAGCCTTGATGTACAGATTATGATTATGAAATGTGTAGCCATAGATGATGAGCCACCTGCATTGCAACTGATGCAGAAGTATATTGCCGATCATCCCGGTTTGCAAATGATACAAACATTTGATGATGCCATTTCAGCGGCTGAGTTTTTAAAACAGGCAGCAATTGATTTGTTGTTTGTTGATATCAATATGCCCGATATTACAGGGCTTGACCTGGTTCGCTCTCTTGAACAGAAACCAATGATCATCTTTACAACAGCCTATTCAAAATTTGCCATTGATGGGTTTGAACTGGATGCTGTAGATTATCTACTCAAACCAATCAGCTTTGAAAGGTTTTCAAAAGCTGTTGCAAAAGCAAGGGAGTATTTCAATTACAGAAAGAAACCGGAAGCACAGGTGGCCGACAGCCTGATGGTATTTTCAGAATATCAGCTCATCAAAATAAAATTCAGCAGAATTGAATACATTGAAAGCCTGGACGATTATATCCGCATTCACCTTATTGGGGAGAAGCCAATCATGACATTGATGACGTTGAAATCGGTACTGGAAAAACTTCCTTCAACCCAATTTAAGCGGATTCACCGTAGTTATATTGTCTGTATTGATCAGATCAGATCGGTACTTAACCGCAAAATAAAATTATCTTCTGAAGTTGAGTTACCTCTCAGTGAAACTTATGCTGATGTAATAAAAAACTGGAAAAAGCCCTGAGCAGCATTCGTCGGCACATCCTTCCTCTTTACCGATCCTCTTTTAATTTCAGCAGGGCTGGCATTTATCTTGTTCACTATTCTGTGATCTGCAGAAATTTTTTATACCGCAGAATCATTTGTCCCGTTTTTAAAATCCATTCATTCTTTAACAAAGTTTGTATAATCTGCAAACTGTTTTTCCGTTACCCCTGTAACTCTTTTGACTAATACCTCTATTCTAACCAGGCTGCTGCTTTCATTGATCATTTTTAAAACCAACTGAATGAAAGCAAATCAGGTACGTTCAACTGCGCTGTTATGTTTCATAACTATGCTGTGTTTATATACTGAAGCACAGCAAAAAAATTCAAAGTATGAAGTGGGTATTAATATGGGTGCTTATGTTTACCAGGGTGATTTAGCGCCAGGTATTATCGGTTCATGGAAAACAATTAAACCAGGTGTTGCAATCCATGGATCAAGAAAACTGAATTCAACATTGGCCCTGCGGTTGAATCTTTCAATTGCTTCGTTAAAAGGTGATGAATCGAAGTATAACACACCCGCCTATCACCAGTACCGCAATTTTAAATTCAACACATCTTTAATTGAAGTATCACCGCAAATTGTATGGAGCCCGTGGGGTTGGGATGAAGTAGGTAAAAGAATTTCTCCCTATGCCTTTGCAGGAATAGGCTTGGGGTTTGTGCGTATTCGCCGTGACTGGAGTAATTTCAATTCAACTCACTTTTCACTGGAAGAAGATTTACCTGCACGCATTGCACAGGATGCTGCACATCGAACACCTGTTTTAATACCGTCAATACCCGTTGGTGCAGGGTTACGCTATGCAGTATCACCCAGGATTGTAATCAATGGAGAAGTTTCTTACAGAAATATGTTTACTGATTACCTGGATGGGTTTAGTAAAGCTGCCAATCCACGGTTTAAGGATCATTATTACAATGTATCTGTTGGCGTTATTTACCGCTTCGGCAAAAAGAACAGCTGGGATTGCCCGCCGGTAAAATGAGCATTCGTCGATACAAACAATTCATTCACCGATTGACGGTATAAATGGGGCAGCGATACCCAAAGAATTGTCGTCAATCTCCTGAAACAATCATAAACCTTACAACCAATCAAATTTATGGAGCGTAAAAATTTTCTGAGAAACATGCTCATCGGAGCAACCTCTGCAACCGTAGTTCTGGAAGCATGTAAAAAATCAGATGCATCAAGTGGTACCTCTGGTACTAATGGTAACTGTACTGTTACACCAGGAGAAGTGGAAGGGCCCTATCCTTATCCCGGCGGTGAAATAACCAATCCATTAAATCGTGCTGATGTAACAGGTGGGCAAACCGGTGTTCCGTTAACATTTGCTTTTACCGTTGTAAATACGAACAGTAATTGTGCAGTAGTAAGCAATGCAAGGGTTGATATATGGCATTGTAACAAAGATGGATATTACAGTGGCTATGGTTCACAAACTGGCGGAACACTCGGCACACAAAACTATACCGGCCAAACATGGTTGCGTGGTTATCTTTTAACAGATGCAGCAGGTCTTGCAACATTCAATACCATTTATCCCGGGTGGTACCAGGGCCGTGCAACCCATATCCATTTAGAGGTATTCATTAATAATGTGTTGAAAAAAACCGGTCAGATTACTTTTCCGGAAACCATCAGTGATCTTGTACATGTGAGCTCATTGTATGTTGCTCATGGTGTTAATACCATGCGTAATACAAACGATAGTATTTTTAATAATTCAGCTGCTGATCTTGCCAATGAAACAGTGGCATTAACCGGCAGTGTGGCTGCGGGCTACAGCGGAAATTATACAATTGGTATAGCTCTCTGATAAATTTAAAAAAACAATATGGCAAAAGCACTGGTCAGGCTGGCATACAGGCATATCATTGACGAAAATTCGAAAAGTAATTTTGAAAAAAATGTTTTCAATGACAGCTACAAAGAATTTCTGTTGAAGATACAGGCCTACAATGCTGAAAATAAATTAACCCGGTTCAGCGACATTGTTGAAAAAGATGGACGGGCAAATTCGCTTCATTATAAAAGCAGTTTTGCCATTGTATATCATCTCGGTCAACTCAATCAGATCATTCCCGACTTAACTGATACAGCAGGCAGGCATAAAATTCCGTTTGACATACCGGAGTTCAAAATTCTTGAATCAGATACATTGAATAAGTGTGTACATAAAGTAGCGGTGATTTATATAACAGGCATATTTACATTGTATGAAAATTTCGGCGAATACCTGTTACTGGCATTTGGCGATCAATCAGCAGTAAATGCCGGTGAACCTGTGGATACATTCACATTGAAAATGAATGATCAGCTTTCAGTTATTGAGTACACAGAAATTGAAATATTGAAAACAGTTACTTTTTCCGGGGCATGAAATTTTGCAGACTGATACCTGCATAATAATTCCGTCCCGGTGCTACATTGTAAAAGCGATTGGCTGCTGCGTTGATATCATTGCCAAGGCTGTAGGTTTCGTTGAACAGGTTATCGCCGCCAACAAATACTTCAGCCTGCAGTTTACCTACGAAGATTTTTTTGTAGCCAAGCCTTACAGCCAGTAAATGATAATCACCGGCATAAAATGTATTGGCATCATTCAATGGTGTTTTATCATTGTAGTTGTAAGTAACATTAACATAAACCCCGGGTTTGATCATTGCATCAATACCAATTGCAAGAATATTTTTTGGCACACTGGGTAATTGTTTGCCGCTGTAATCGTTGGTGAGCTGTTTAAAATCGTTATACCTGAAATTATTGCGTGTATAACTCAGCCAAACATTACTTTGCGAAAGAAATTTGCGTTCATCGGCTGCAATCTTGTACTGCACAAATGTTTCAACACCTCTCTGTCTTGTTGAACCTGCATTGGCAAAATAATCAGCACCACTCAGGTCTCTTCTTTGTACAATGGTGTTGTTTAATTTAAAGAGGAAGGCATTTACATCCACAAACAATCTTTCTTTGCAGTTGAATCTTGCACCTGCTTCATAATTCCATCCTTCTTCTGCATTCAAATCAGTTGTAATTACTCCTGTTGATGGTAATACTTCAGCAGAGGTAGGAGGTGAAAAGCCTTTTGCAACGGATGCATAAACAGAAAATTCTTTTGCAACTTTCTTCAGCAATGAAATTCTTGGTGCTATTTCATTGTCATAGGTTCTTTTCTGCGGGCTCAGCGGAAACTTATTCAAACGTATGATTTCAATTTTATTCTGATTCAGACTTGCACCTGCTGTAATAATCCAACCCTTTGGTAATTTCCAATCGGCCTGTGCAAATGTGCTCCATATAAATGGGTTCACTTCATCTTCTGTCTGCAAGGTATCACTTGCACCATTTTTATTTTTATATACACGGATATTATACCAGCCTCTTTGTAATTCTGCACCGGCGATGAATTTCAATTCACCTAAACCAATTTTTGGAGTAAACGAAAAAACCGTTCTTCCTCCGGCATGCGGTTCCGATCTTCTTTCGTAATTCCTTACGGCAGCATTGGCGAATTGTGAGAAAGCACCATACAGTGTAGTGATATTTTTAAAAGTTTCGGTAATTGCAAACTCATGACTGAAGCCACCGAAGAATGTTTTTTGATGAACAGAGGCATTGGCCGCAGGGCTGCTGGGAAATACACCAACGGCAGGCCTTGCCTGTTTGGGATTGGCTGCAAATTCAAAAGGATTTAATCCGCCGGGTGTTTGATAAAACAGATCAGCATACATTAAAAAAGTACGGATGCTTTGTTTTTGATTCAATTCAAATTTTGTATCCCAGCTGAACACAGATCGTTTTACTTTTGTCCAG
>JANOIQ010000651.1:0-10301 GCA_031407835.1 Chitinophagaceae bacterium | reverse complement strand
GTTGAACCCTTTTATCATCGGGAATAAAATCTGACAGCTTACTTTTAAAATCATAAAAAGAATGGTTTACCGGGCAATTGGACTTATGAGCAGCAGCTCACTTGAAGAACTTGAACTTGTTTTTGCAGAATTTGATGTGATTGGACAAAAATGGACTTACGAACTGAGATGTACTGCCCGTTATCCTTACGATAAAGAATGGATTGATCGTTTAAATAAAGCCGGCACTGTTTCAGCAGTTGATTACCTCCAGTTACATGCTGATTTTGGTCAGTTTCTCGGACAGCAGGTAAACCATTTTATGGATGAAAACAAACTGGACTACCAGGTTCAGCTCATTGGTGTACATGGTCACCCTGCATTTTATTCACCTGCAACTAAAATGATTCATCGTTTGGGTGATGGCGGAGCGATTGCTGCCATTACGGGTGTAAATGTGGTGAGCAATCTGCAAACAATGGATATTGCCTTAGGAGGAAATGGTTCTTCCTTATTTACAATGGCTGAGAAATTATTGATAACAGCAGAACAAACAGATTTTAAAGAAGTGTTGGCTGTTGCTTTTTTTGCACTGCTTCGCTGGCGTGAAGAAAACAATATGCTGATGGTTGATACAGGAGCTGCAAGGGACAGTATTGGCGGTGCTGTATGGCTGGGACAGGAATGGTAAATTTTACAAACCCAGTACAGCTTTTAACTTAGGATAACCTGCACGGCTCACCGGAATTTTTACACCTGACCTTAAAACAGCCACATGATTTTCTTTTTCATAAGGATCAATTCTTGTGATCTGCTGCATGTTCACCATGTAAGAACGGTGAGTACGTACAAATAAAGATGTACTCAATACTTCTTCAAAATAACCCATGGTTTGTTTTTTGAGAAAGCTTCCTTCAGCTGTATAAATTTTTACATAGTCATCTGCTGCTTCCAGATAATGAATATCAGCAACAGGAATGATTTTTATTTTTGTACCGGTCTTCACCACCACACGTTCATTCTGCATCGGATGCTTGGCCGCTTCCTTTAATAAATGTGCTGTTGGAATTTTTACTTCCGTTTTATTCAACTCCATCCATTTAACGATGGCTTTATCAAAACGTTGCTGCGAAAAAGGTTTCAGCAAATAATCCACCGCATTGGCTTCAAAAGCCTGCATGGCATACTCATCAAAAGCTGTGGTAAAAATTACATGCGGAGGTTCCTCAATCAGCTCCAGCATTTCAAAGCCAGTTATCTTGGGCATCTGAATATCAAGAAAGATTAAATCGGGCTGATGCTGCTGGATGGCTTTCACTCCTTCAAATCCATTGCTGCACTCTTCCATTAACTGCAGTTGCGGATGCTGCTCCATGCATTCTTTTACAATGCTGCGTGCCAGGGGCTCATCATCGATGATTAATACTTTATAGTTCATTGTTTGCTAACTGATGTTCTGTTGTATCTGAATGTTGCAATTCCATTGGCTGAGGTATCTGTACTCGTGTGATAAAGATATTTTCTTTTGCTTCAGTTTGCAGCAAATCATTGCGACCTGATAATAAAAATAATCTGCGTTGCACAGAATTTAATCCAAAGCCCGTTCCTTTCTGTGCCGAAGATGTTTCTGCATCAAATGGATTTTCAACGGTAATAACCAATTGGCCATTTTCTGCATCTGCCTTTAATTTAATAAGCGTTTCACCGGTTGTATCATACAAACCAAACTTAATAGCATTCTCTACCAACGGCTGCAATAACAAAGCAGGCAGTTGTAATTTCATTGCATCTGCATTAATTTCAATATGCGTTTCAAGACGGTTTCCAAATCTTACTTTTTCAATTTCGAGGTATAATTGGAGTGAATGAATTTCTTCTTCCAGTTTCACCCATTGCTGTTCTTCTTTTTTTAAGGTTGTGCGGAGAAACTCTGATAATTGCTGTACCATATTTCTTGCTTCTGCAGGTCTTGATCCGATCAATGCATTGATAGAGTTAAGTGAGTTGAATAAAAAATGCGGCTGCAGTTGCTGACGCAGCTTGTACAGCTCTGCATCTCTTGTTAATTTTTCAGCATCTGTTTTTTGTTTCTCAGCTTCATTACGTTCCTTCCAGTTGTAATAAGCATACCCGATTAAACTCACACATCCATTGATGAGAAAAGCAGTTGCAATCCGCAGGGGCCATGTATTCTTCATTAATGATTGATATGCCTGCTTATCTTTTAAGAAAAAGTTCGTTACCCATTCATTCATAAAAAACCAGCCAATGGTTAACAGCACAACCCAGATGAACAGATTAAAGAAACCCTGCTTTCTTGGTAAATGAAAACGGAAGATGGTAAACAGTAACATCGAAACATAAATCAGCAATGTGTTACTGATGATGCTGTCCGTCATAGCAGAAAACCAATCAAGCCCCATTTGATAAAGCGCCAACTGATGCACACAGATCCACACAAACCAGCTGATGGTAAAAGGAATCATGAATTGCCGTGAACGGAAAGGTGATACAGCCACTTACAGTTTTTTATTGGTGAATGATTTCTACACAGTTATTCCATACATCTTTTGAACGGAGCTTTGCTGATTGAATATAGAATACTGGATTTTCTTCTTCACAGATTTTTGAATAAACCGATGCCCCATCAATTCCAGTTTCAAATGAATAGACATCTGTTACAGCAATTAATTTCCATTGCACGAGTTGCTGTGCTTGATTGAGAAAAGATTCTTCTTCATTTTGTGCCAGTGAATTGGCTTTTGCAAGTGCTTCCTGTGATGAAACTGCAGAAACAAGCCGCAGCTGTTCTTCAAACTGTGCGGTGTGTTTACCATCTCCGCAAATGATGCGGAAAATAATTTTTACAAGATACCAGCTCATAATGCAATTGGTTAAAGTTTAAGCCGAATGAAATTGTTCATTTCATAAAGGGTAACGCATCTCTGTTATTTTGATTTGATATCAATTCCACCCATCATCACAAATCCATCCAGTATAACTATTTTATCGGTGCTTACGCCTGCAGGATGCGGACGCTTATCTTCGATAGCGCCAAATATGGCTACAGCTTCAGAACGTATTTGCCAGTGAGGAGGAATGATGAGCGTAGTGCCTCCGAAAATATTCACTACTTCAATTTTTATTGTCCCTGTAAAATCGGCCTGCATCAGGTTTATTTCAGAACCACCAAACACGGTTACCACTTCACCACCTTTAAAATTTTTGGCGTAGATATTTTTCTTTACTGCACCAAACACAGCTGCTGCATCAATTACATCTTCACCATTTGAATCATCAACCGATGCGCCGGTTACAGTTGTCGTATCTTCTCTTGTAAAGTTGCTGTCAGATGAATTTTTATCTTTTCTGCACGACATTTTGTTCCATCCAAGCACAAAACTTAATCCTACTGCAATTAAAATAGCAGGCCAGAAGAATGTTTTCAAATTAAAATCAGGGAATAAAAAATTTCTGCTGAGAAAAAAAACACCAAGTGCTATTAATATCCACCAGTTATTTTTTTGAAACCTGTCTTTGATTCCGGCAACAACACCTATTAGAATCAAAATCACAGGCCAGGTAAATAAAAAATCAGGAAAAGGAAAATCTAAATTGCGGAGGAGAATCAACACACCAGCTCCAATAATCAGGAGTCCGATCAGTAGTCGTTCGTTAAATCTTCCCTGTCTTCTTTCGTTACGATCTCGTGCCATAAAAATGATTTATAACACAAATCTATTGTACACTGCCAAGCAAGACAAGAGCTGAGAGGTTTGCAGCAGCCTGTTATCGGTTAATGACAGAAAGTCGTCGGTAAGTTGTAAAGTAAAAGATCAGTTACTCATTACAAACCATACTGATCAACGATATAAAGCAGCAGCACCATATTAATAGCACCCAGCTCCAGTTCACGCTTACTCACCATTTCAAATGTATCGTTTCCTGCATGATGATGATCGAAGTACCGTTGCGAATCAGGACGAAGACCGGAAAGCACGGTACCTAATGGACGAAGCGGACCAATATCTGCACCGCCTCCACCTTCACTGAATTCATATACACCGTATGGTTTGAATAGAGGAACCCAGTTTCGCAAGCGTTCGAGTACAGGACCAGTTGCAGTAAAACCAAATGCTCTTGGTGTAAATCCACCTGCATCACTTTCCAGTGCGAAAATATGTTTCATTGTTTTTTCTGCTGCAGCCACTTCACCATATTTACGTCCGCCACGTAAACCATTTTCTTCATTCATAAACATTACTACACGAATGGTACGCTTTGGTTTAATGCCGAGTTGCTTATACACACGGATGATTTCCATACTCTGTACACAACCTGCTCCATCATCATGTGCACCTTCGGCTAAGTCCCATGAATCAAGATGTCCGCCAACTGTAATGATCTCGTTGGGGAATTCTGTTCCTTTAATTTCTCCTATTACATTATAGCTTTTTACATCGGGCAGCATTTCACATTCTGTACGGAAGAATAACTGCAATCCTTTACTTGTTTTTAATTCACGGCTCACATATTCTGCATGTCTTGTTGATACAGCAATAGCAGGAATTTTTGGAAATGAATCGTTATAGGTTGTTGCACCTGTGTGCGGAAAATCATCAATATTACTTGCCAGTGAACGAACCATTACACCAATGGCTCCATACTTTGCTGCCATGGAAGGGCCACGGCCACGAAACTGTCCGGCTTCACCATAAGAACGGAATGTTTCAACATTGGTTGGGTTCATGGGAAAATTATAAAACACAATTTTTCCTTTAATGCCATTTTCACCCAAATCTTCCACTTCCTTAAACGACTTTACTTCAACCACATCAGCTTTAATCCCTTTTTTTCCTGTGCCCACACTGTTACCCAATGCACATACATTTAATGAAAAAGTATTTCCTTTTTCATCAACCAGGAAAGCACTTTCTTTTGCTCCACGTACCCAATGCGGCACCATACATTCCTGCAGGTAAACCGTATCGGCACCCAGTTCCTTCATCATGCGGAAAGTTTCTGTTACTGATTTCTCTGCCTGTGGTGAACCGCTGAGACGGGAGCCGACCTGTTTGCATAAGAAACGCAGATTATCATAAGCCTTGCTGTTGGTAAAAATATCATCAGCAATTTTTTTAAACATGATGGAATCATTTTTCTGAGCAACTGTTATAGAAGTTGCTACAAAACATAGTAGAAAGAGAAGGGAAACTAAACGCATGGTTATTTTTTTCGGATGAAGTTGAGAAAACTGAAAATAAAACAACTATCCTGTCTGGCAAAATGATATCTGTCCACAACCGGGAAAATATACAGACGGCAACAGATGAAAAAGCCCAGTTCGGCGAAAGTGCTAACTTCGCAGTCTTAATTAAGCTGTATGAAATAAGCCTGGCTCCTGCCCGGCGAAAAACATCAAGCTATAAAAATTAAAAATTACAGATGAAAATAGGTATTGTTTGCTACCCCACATTTGGCGGTAGCGGTGTGTTGGCAACGGAGCTGGGAAAAGCATTGGCAGAGAATGGTCACATGGTTCATTTTATTACGTACCAGCAACCGGTGCGATTGAGCGGATTCTTTACCAATATCTTTTACCATGAAGTAAGGGTACCGCATTACCCATTGTTTGATTATCCTCCTTACGAAACAACACTGGCCAGTACGATGGTGGATGTTGTGCTGAACAATGACCTCGATCTGCTGCATGTGCATTATGCTATTCCGCATGCATCTGCCGCATACATGGCCAAACAGATATTGAAGAAGAAGGGAAAAGATATTCCGGTTATTCTTACACTGCACGGAACCGATATTACACTGGTTGGAAAAGATAAAACCTTTGAGCCTGTTGTTACTTTTTCCATCAATGAAAGTGATGCCATTACAGCTGTATCAAAAAATCTGCGTGACGAAACTTATCATTCCTTTCATATTGAAAAAGAAATTGAAGTCATTTACAACTTTGTTGATGTAAAACGGTTTGATAAAAAACCATTGGATGCATTCAAGAAAGTGCTGGCACCGAATGGAGAAAAAATTATCACGCATGCATCTAACTTCCGCAAAGTAAAAAGAGTGAACGATATCATTCACACATTTGCCAATATTCATAAAGAGATTCCATCGAAATTACTGATGGTAGGTGATGGTCCTGACAGGCCCGATGCGGAAGAACTCTGTCGTGAATTACAAATTCATGATGATGTACGTTTTCTTGGCAAGCAGCAGGAAATGGAAGAAATCCTTGCCATTTCTGATCTCTTTATTCTTGCATCAGAATATGAAAGCTTTGGTCTTTCTGCACTGGAAGCAATGGCAGCAGGAGTTCCTGTATTATCAACCAACGCAGGTGGTTTACCCGAAATAAATATTCACGGGCAAACCGGTTATATGGCCAATGTAGGTGATATAAAAGAAATGAGCCGTTTGGGAACTGACTTGCTGAAGGATGAGGAACAACTGAAAATATTCAAACAAAAAGCAAAGGAACATGCAACTGAATTTGATATTCACCACATTGTTCCTTTGTATGAAAAATTATATGAGCGCTTTGTTCCTGTTGTTGTTTAACGGCGGCGTAACCAGGATGCAGGATTCATGAATTGATTTTCTTTTGTCATAATAAAATCAACCTGACCCTCACCATCCAGATTCGTTCCAACTCTGCCGACGCTTTGCCCGGTTTTAATGTTTTGTCCTTTGCTTACACTTACTGAAGAAAGATTACTGTAGGTAGTAAAATACTTACCATGTCTTACGGTAACTGCACTCATACCTCCTACATCAAATACACTCACTACCTCACCATCAAAACATACTTTTACATTTGTTCCTGAGGGAGAGGCAATGGTTATAAAATCCTGATTCCCCTTAATACTTGTACCGGGGATTGTATAAGGCCCATACGCAATGGAAACATATCCATTGTCTACAGGAAAGGGAAGCTTGCCTTTATTACTTTCAAAATTATTTCCTAATGCAAGATCTTCTTTATTATATTCAAGATAGCTCTCCTGTTTTTTTACAGGTTCTTTTACTACAGGAGCTGTTTTAGCAGGAGCAGTAACTGTTACTACGCCAGTGCTGGGATTTGTGTTTTCTTTTATTACAGCTGCCGCAGCTTCTTTATCTTTTCTGATCTTTTCCAACCGGTCGGCTTTTACTTTTGCTTCAGCCTCTTTTCTTGCAGCAGCAATTTCTCTGTTAATGATGGATGAAATAGAAGCCTGTAATGATTGCGCCTGTTTCCGTTTAGCGGCAATCGTACTATTGATTTCTTTTTCTCTGTTCTTGAGATTCTTTACAACCGCATCCTGTTCCTGTTTATCTTTTACCAGCTCACCCATTTCTTTTGACTGGCTCTGTATGGTGAGTGTTTTTTCTTTCTTGTTATTGGTAAGCTGTATAATTTTTTCTTTATATAGTATCTCCGTATGATTAATAGCATCAAGCTGCTGTGCACGGTAACTGCGGTATGCTTTCATATAAGCAATACGGCGGATGGCATCATTAAAGTTGGTGGCAGAAAATAAGAAATTTAAAAAATCGTAACTGCTTCTGTTCTTATATGCATACACCACGTTGTGTGCATAGTTCATTTTCAGTGTATCGAGGTCTTTCTGCAAACGTTTCATTTCACGGTAAGAGGTATTAATATCTCCTTCAATGGAACGTACCTGTTTATTAATGGTGGAGATGACCTCGTTACGCAATCGGATTTTATTCTGAATCAGTGTAAGCTGTCCAATACTCTGCTTCTTGTTTTTCTTAATTTCGTTATACTGGTTATTAAGCACTTCAATTTCCTGGAGTGTCTGTTTTCTCTTTTTTTCAAGCTCAGTTTTATCCTGTGCAAATACAAGTACCTGCAGGAGAGTAAAAACAGTAAGCAAACAGATTTTCAGCATAGGCATAGTTTGAATGATTACAAAAATAAGGTTTCAGGTTTAAAGAGTTAAACGCAGCCTTATTTGAAAACGTATGCCTGTTTAAATTCTTTTGAATTTTTTAGGAATTGTAAAAGGAAAGCTTAACTGTTCATTAAACTTATAATCCTTGAACTTAAGCTGTACCTGCACCTTATTCTGCTGTATAATGGATATTTCCCTGAAAGCAGAGAACATAGCTCCGGATTTATTTTCGTAATCGGCATAAATCAAATCGCAGGTACGGTTCATCACAGGGTCATTATCATCGAGTTTACTTTTTTCAATCAAAAAACCAGTACCGATAGAAAGACGGTTTTTAAACTGTGGATCAATACTGAGCAATGTATATCCATTTACTGCCTGGCTGTATGATATAATACTGTCTTTATTGAAAAACAATGGATTGCCTACCAGTAAATTCTGTAAATCAGCAAAGGCAAATGGAATTTGACTTACTTCCTGTACATGATCTAACGGCCGCACCTGGTAAGTGTTCGCCAGCTTATCTAATATTTTAATACTGTCTTTAGTAATCAGTACACGTATTCCTTCAATGCCTATATCGTTACTGAGTGATATCCAGATGAGGCTGTCTTTCAGCATCCTGATATTTGCAATAAAATCGGGTTGCTTTCCTTTATTGTTTGTATAATCAACTCTTATTTTAGCAGAGAACGTATTGAACTCAATTCTGTTCTTCTCCACTTTCTGCAATAAATCATTCACCATGCGCATGGTATCTTCATGTGTTGGCTGCACAACTGTAACAACTGTTGCCACCGTATCTTTTTTAACAATTGCCTGCTGAATTTTTTTAGTTGAGCGGCAGGCAGAAAATGCCATCAGCAAAATAATTGAACCAACTAAGAAATAAATACGTTTGATCATACTTTTAATTTTTTCCTGTGCTGCCAAAACCGCCTGCACTTCTGTTTGTATCTTCTATTTCAACTGAAAGTTCCCAGTCAATTTTTTCAACTTTCTGGATCACCATTTGTGCAATACGTTCGCCGCTTTGTACAGTTTGAATTTCATTACTCAGGTTGATTAAGATAATCTTAATTTCCCCACGGTAATCAGCATCAATTGTTCCGGGTGAATTTAAGCAGGTTATACCGTGCTTAATAGCTAACCCGCTTCTTGGACGTATCTGTGCTTCAAATCCCTGTGGCAATTCGATTGACAACCCTGTTGAAATTAATGCACGCTGCAATGGTTTTAATTCAACAGCATCTTTTATATAAGCCCTGATATCCATTCCGCTTGAACCTTCAGTTGCATAAGTTGGCAATGGATTATTTGAATGATTAATAACACGAACCGTCATATAACAAATTATTTTTCGAGTAATACGGTGGCATAAGCAACCAATCCTTCTTCTCTTCCCACAAAGCCCATCTGTTCTGTTGTAGTTGCTTTTACTGAAACAGCATCTGTATCCAGTTCAAGAATGCCAGCAATTGTTTCCTGCATCACACTAATGAAAGGTTTTATTTTCGGAGCCTGCAAACAAAGAGTACTGTCAACATTCACCACATGATAGCCTTTCTGTTTTATCTGATCAAACGAACGCTTCAGTAAAATCTTACTGTCGATGTTTTTAAATTCAGCAGATGTATCAGGAAAATGAGTGCCGATATCACCCAACGCCAATGCACCAAGCATTGCATCGCAGATGGCATGCAGTAATACATCAGCATCACTATGGCCAACAGCTCCTTTATGATGCGGAATCTCCACACCACCAATAAATAATTTTCTTCCTTCTGCCAGTTGATGATAATCAACCCCTGTTCCGATTCTGAATGCCATAGTATGATAAAAAAAGCGAAGGTAAACTACCTCCGCTTTTGACAAAATCTTTTATCGTTCCTATTTAATTTTCAGGAGTTGTTGTTTCCCCTGCATCTCCGCCTAAATCAAATATGAGACTGAAACGGGTGGTATTGCTTAACGGGTTGCGGTTAATGCCCTGGCCGGTTGGTACCAGGTATGAGAAGTTAAAGCCTAAACGGTTATATTTTACTCCGGCTCCCACACTGAAAAAACGGCGGTTGCCTTTTGTTTTGGCTTCATAAAAATAACCGGCACGTGCAAAAAATAATTCGTTGTATCCATACTCAATGCCGGTTGAAATCTGAAACTCTTTCAGCTCTTCACTAAAGCCTCCGGGTGCATCGCCAAAGGAAGAAAACCAGCTGCCAACAACACTTTTGTTGCGGTAGGCATCTAATGCTCCGGCGGTTGTATCAGATGGTGGCGTGGGTACCAGTAATTTATTAATATCAATACCAAAACTGATTTTATTGGTTTCATCAATTACTTTATGATAAACCCCGCCAATACCAAGATTAGCAGGAATATAATCTTTACCACGTGCATCGTTGG
>JANOIQ010000589.1:0-1823 GCA_031407835.1 Chitinophagaceae bacterium | reverse complement strand
TTTTAAAAACGGAAAGTATGTTGATACAGACAAATGGGCTTCAGACCCAAAAGCCGTAAACAGAGTTCTAACAATCTCTAAAAAAAATTCAGGGGAAAGTGAAATTATTTTCAATGTAATTATGAGCAGGGAAATTCCTCTCGACAAAAAAGTTTATGACAGGGTAACGGGACTTTATGATGTTGGAGAGGGCAACTTTTATGAGTTTGTGAGAAACGATGATTTGCTGTTTATGAAACAGAACGGACAGCTTAGAGCAAGTTTAAAATATATTGGCAACAACACCTTTGAAGGTGGCATAGGATTTCCAAAAGTTACCTTTGAACTTCAAAAAGATGGCGTAGTAAAAGTAGTTATTGTGCGGACAGCTACCGTAACTCTCAATGGTATAAAGTATTTGAAGTACAACTAAAAACAGCCTGCACACCACAGGCGGTTTGGCAATATGGCGGGCCGAAGATTTTCAAATACCTCCACATCGCCAAGCACTGTGCGTTATGCTTAGCCGGCTCCATATTCTTTAATCAACTTTAAACGGATTAATCCACCTCACTTGAACGGGAATGATGAAACAGACTTCAATAATAATGTTATCAGTTTTTTTGACGATTTTTAGTTGCGACACTAAAGAAAAATCAATTCATGCCAACTCTCACCAAATGAAAGTAACAGTAGATACTCTAAAGCAAGTACTCGATGCATTTAATCGGCATGACACAGATGCAATTATGGAATACTTCTCCGATGATTGCTCCTTTGATTTTCCGAGAGGACCTGAACCGTGGGGACAACGTTTTATCGGCAAAGCACAAGTACGTGCAGGTCTTGCCAGTCGGTTCAAAGGTATTCCGGATGTTCACTATGGTGACGACCAGCATTGGATATCTGATGATGGAACGCAGGGAGTATCGGAATGGACGCTTACCGGAACAACTGCTGCAGGCATTAAATTGAAAGTACGGGGTTGTGACCTTTGGAATTTTCGTGATGGTAAGATCACCCGAAAGAATTCTTTTTGGAAAATAGTTGAACAAACCAACCAGTCCACAACAAAATGAACTGACATACTTACGAAAGCAGCACGAACGCACAACAAAAGTATTTGCAAAAGCTTCTTCCCCTCATAAGCGTTAAACCCACTTTCAACAGGACTTTCAATTAAGTTCATCTTTCGTAAAACAGGTTTCTATATCGCCATCATTGTCGCTCCACGATTTAAATTTTTCTATTCATACTTCATCGCTTCATATCCTAAGAGCCTCCGCCACAAAGCTATTTGCCCGATGCAATTCGCTTCTCTGTAAATGCTGAAAGCAACCATATCAAAAAACGACATTTTCATTCCGCCCATTTCTATTTGGCTGTCTAACTTTTCATCGGTTATTTCTGTAAAAATCTTTCTTGTAACAGGGCTGATCGATTCCCAGTCGTTTTTAAACTCACTAAGGGATGGATAGGTAATATTATCCTGAATGCCTTTACCATCTTTAAACAATTCGTGTGCTGTTTGCTGCAGTTCCATACCGGTATCTCTGGCTATCCCGAACCGCTGCTCAACAAGGCTGCCGGCAAGCCAGGCAATATGATTTGCTTTGGTGTGTAAGCGGTTGTGGGCATCTTTATCCTGAATGCCGTCAAGAGCATTTTTAAAAAAAGTGCATTGCATATCATACAACACAAGGAGTGATTGCATCCTGCTGCCAGCCGTTTTCATTTCCATATTTTTTAAAATTAAATTGTGAAGAATTGTTCCTGTTAAAATGAATACTCTTCCAGGAATAAGTGTTACACAATTGCGGAAAGAAATTGCATGATTCACACAA
>JANOIQ010000552.1:0-2551 GCA_031407835.1 Chitinophagaceae bacterium | reverse complement strand
CCGATGTTGGCGGGGACGCCAACATCAGCAGCTTACCGAATAAAACTCAAATCACTTATGAATTCTCCCAACTTCCCTATTCACTCATTCTTTATTTCGATACAGTTCCAAACAAATCGGCTTTGTTCCATGTTGGCCGTTCGGTTGTTTGTGCAATAGAATAACTGATAAGAAAATTTAACTGCACATAGGTTTTGGCCGCAGTAAAATTAAAGATGCCATCTAACCCATCTGCACTCTGATGATAATATTTCGCACGCCATTGTTTTACAAATGCCACCATATCAAAACCCGGGGTAGTTGTTTTGTTGCCATACTTAATATGCAATGCAGGAATTCCATTCATGACAAAGCTGTACTGATCGCTGCGTACAAAACGATTTTCAGTTGGTTCAGGATCTTTCTCCACATCCAGTCCAAGATAGCCTGCAGCAAATTGTACATTGCCCATCATGCTTGAATGTTCTGCACCCAATGGAACTACGGCCAGTAAGGGTGCAATCACCGTTGGCATATCTGTATTTACATCTGCAACAATGGATGATTTTGGTACAGTTGGGTTGGCGGCAAAATAAGAAGAGCCGATCAATCCCATTTCTTCACCGGTTACCATTACAATCAACACAGAACGTTTTGGCTTTGCCCGGGAAGTTTTATAAATCCGTGCAATCTCCAATAGAGAAGCAACACCAGATGCATTATCATGGGCACCATTGTAAATTGAATCGCCATTTACTGCACGGCCAATTCCTACATGATCGAGATGAGCAGAATGTACTACATATTCATTCTTCAGTATTTTATCAGAGCCGGGAATTAAACCGACCACATTATAACTTTCAAAATCAGTATGCGTTGTGGTATAGGATGCCGTAATTGTATAAGGCAGATCAAAAGAAGAATTCTTTCCCTTTTTGATATCAGCTAATACCTGCTCTGCATTTTTACCTGAATTCATCAATAAACGGTTGAGCAAAGCCCTGCTGCCACTTAATACAATATTCAGGTTGCCAACAAATCCACGACCGTATGCAACAGATTTATCCGGATTCAATGCCACAGTCGATTGAAGAACCGGATTTGGATTGGAAGGAGCCCTTGTTGCTATATTGATCATGATGACACCTGTTGCGCCTTTTGTAAAAGCAGTGGTCGCTTTGTTTCCTGCATTGGAGAAATGTGCAGTAAGTGTAGATAGTAAACCATCGGGTGCGCCGCTTACAAGCACCACAATTTTTCCTTTTACATCAACACCTGTATAATCGGAATATACGCCGGGGATCTCCACACCATAACCTGCAAAAACCAATGATCCGTTTGCAGAAGCAGAGGTCTGCATGGGGTGCGGTACAACTGTATAATCAACCGCAAAGTCTAATGAATCACTATTACCCTGTTTATCTTTTACTACTGCAACAGCCGATTTATTATTTACTACTGACTTACGCAAAATCAGCTTTTGTGTATAAGCTCCATTATCTCCACCGGGTGCTACGCCCATTTTTTTATACTGATCAACCACATAATCAACTGCCATCTGGTAACCTTCAGTACCGGGCAGTCGGCCTTTTAATTTATCATCGGCCAGGTAAGCAATATGCGAACGGATGGTATTCGTATCAACCCTGTTCATGGCCTGTTGAATATTCCTGGAGATTTTTATCTGCTGTGCAGAGGAGTGGAGCGCTGCAAAAACCAGCAGCAGAAGTACATATTGTTTCATGCAGACAAGATAATGAAAATTCGTATTGGGTCATTTCACAGTTGCAGAAGATTTTTGTAACTTCCACTCAAGCCAATCAATTGCAAATAAAATTTTACATACCTCATCCATTATTGCAGGAATTTGTGCAATGTATTATGCTGGTGCATGCAGAGGTTGATGCCGATGCCCCGCCGGTGATATGTCCCTATCCTCCCACACCACAAAACTCATTGTTCTTTTATATCAACGACCGTATCAAAGTTCAGCAGGAGGAGAATGATGCGTTCATCTTACAGCCACGGAGTGTTATTGTGGGTCCGCAACTCAACCGTGTTACAATTGATATCAACAGGAATCACAAAGCAGTACGTGTAGGTTTTCATCCCGGTGGTTTGCACCGGTTACTTGGTTTATCAATGGCGGAGATGATTGATGGCAGTTACGATGCAGCAGATGTATTTGGAAACGAGATGAATGAACTCAATGAAAAAATGCAGGAAGCAAAAAGTTTTGATGCCATTAAAGATGTAACAGAACAGTTCCTGTTGAAAAAAGCAAACAGATTAAAAGAGATCTTACCATTTGATAAAGCAATGCTTGAACTGTTGCGATTTGAAGGTAATGTGTCAATAGAAAAAATTGCCTCGATGGCCTGTTTAAGTTTACGTCAGTTTGAACGGGTGAGTAAAGAACGCATTGGCCTGCCGCCGAAATTATTTTCAAGGATCGTTCGTTTTTCCAAAGCTTACCGGTTAAGAGAAAATTTTCCCAACTGGAGCTGGACAAAAATTGCTTATGAATGTAATTACTTCGACCAGATGCATCTTATCCGTGACTTTAAACAGT
>JANOIQ010000535.1:0-2500 GCA_031407835.1 Chitinophagaceae bacterium | reverse complement strand
GTTTAAAGTTGCTTTGCCTGCTGTTGGTGTAATGGACATGCTGCGTTATCATTTATTCACCATCGGTTGGGCATGGGCGGTAGAATATGGCCGAAGTGATAATCCTGAGCATTTCAAGTTTCTCATCAACTATTCACCGCTCCATAATTTCAAAGATGGTACTGCTTATCCGGCAACGCTGGTAACAACTGCCGATCATGACGACAGGGTAGTGCCTGCACACTCATTTAAATTTGCAGCACGTATGCAGGAAGCACATAAGGGCGACAATCCTGTATTGATCCGTATTGAAACAAAAGCCGGGCATGGTGCAGGAAAGCCTACCAGCAAACAGATTGAAGAAGCAGCTGATATCTGGAGTTTTGTGATGTACAATATGGGAATGGAAATGAAATAAACAAAGTGATTGTATGATACCTCCCCGTCAGACTTATTGTTTGGCGGGGATTTTTTTGGTGGATAGTTTTTCGTGGTTGCTTTCTCTGAAAGGTTTATATTCATTATGCGAAACAGTCTCCAACCATACTCAGCAAACTACCTGCCGGGATTCTTATCAGCCGGGCAGGCATCTGAAGAATAACATCAAAATATGAACAGATGAAAGTTTTTGTTACAGGCGCTAACGGATTAGTAGGCCAGCACCTTATCCGCCAATTGGTGAATGAAGGAAAGTTTACCATTCATGCAAGTGGAAAAGGACCCAGCAGACTGGCTTATGGACCGGGCAATGGAGTTACTTATCATCAGCTTGATATTACTGATTTTAAAAAGTCGCAGACACTGGTTGAAAAAATTTCCCCGCATATTATTATTCATGCAGCTGCTTTAACACAACCCAATGAATGTGCTGCTGATAAAACCAATTGCTGGAAAACAAATGTTGGCGCAACAAGAACATTGCTGAAAGCTGCACAAAAAGCAAAATCTTATTTTATTTATCTGAGCACCGATTTTGTATTTGATGGAAAGGATGGTCCTTATGATGAAAGCGCCACGCCAAATCCCATTAATGATTATGGTGAAAGTAAATTACTGGCCGAAGAAATGGTAGCGATGAGTGGCCTGCATTGGGCCATTGTAAGAACTGTATTGGTGTATGGCGGCAAAGTGCCCGGTGGCCGGCCCAATTTCATTCAATGGGTGAAAGAAAAATTAACAGCAGGAGAAAACATAAAAGTGGTGGATGATCAGTTACGCACACCTACTTATGTTGAAGATCTGGCGAAAGGAATTATCCTTGTAGTGATGAAACATGCAAAAGGTTTTTATCATATATCAGGAAGAGAAATGTGCACGCCTTATCAGCTTGCAGTTCTTGTTGCAACTACCTTAGGCATCGATTCTTCCTTGATAGAAAAAGTAACGGCTGAAACATTTAAGGAACCGGCACGCCGTCCGCTGAAGACGGGATTCATTATCACAAAAGCAGTAAAAGAATTAGGTTATGTTCCTTTGAAATTGGAGGAGGGAGTGAAGAGGGTACTGGACTTAGGTTAGATTTTCTTTATTTCACTTCTTTATTATTTCAGTAAACAGTTATCTTTTTTATTACTGCTGTTTTCTTTTCATAACGGGTATATTTCTATGAACCTCCTCAAAGAATTTGCACTTAAACAAACAGATGCTGCTATTCATTTGCTGAATGAATATCTGAAAACCGGTAACAGGGAAGCATTGCATCAGTTCAGGGTAAGTATAAAAAAAATCAGATCAATTATCAGGTATTTTGAATATCTGCAGCTGCATGAAAAGAAAATGAAACAATTGAAAAAACAGTTGCGTCATGTTTTTCAATCTGCAGGGCTGATTCGTGAAGCTCAACTACAAATTCAATGGTTAAAACGAAACAGGTATCGCATCCTGTTAAAGGAATCTTTACTTGAAAGTGATGTTACATTTTATGAACAGATTTTCCTCGATGAAGCAGAGAAGAGCAGGAAAGTATTAATGAACATCAGAAAGGAGCTGAACAGATTTTGTAAAGAAGTTGATGAAATATCTGTATTCAGTTATGCGGAGAATTTAAAGCTCACAATATTTTTTCAGCTAAACTCAGTTTATATGTCTGGTTGGCACGCTCTGCGAAAAATAATCAAGCAACTGCTGTATGCACAAAACTGGCTGAGCGAAGATGAAAGAAGTAAACTCCTTTCCGTAAAACAATTTGCCTGGCTGGATCAGTTGCAGGATGCAATCGGGAACTGGCATGATGCTGAAGATTTAAAAACATGGTTGAGTGATGAACAATTCTTTCTGCGTACTGAATCAAATATAAAATCGCAGTTTAACCGTTGCTGGCAGGTTCAGTTGAAAGAAATTGCTGAGAAAGAAGAAAAAATAAAGAAGCTGTTAAAAAAAAGCCCGGCTGAGTAGCCAGACGATATTTAATTAATTTTTTGCAGGCAGAAAAATTTCAGCCATCATACATCTTGCACTGCCACCTCCATTGGTTTCAATAGTGGTCAGGTCAGAATGAATAATGCGGTTATACGATTCAATT
>JANOIQ010000534.1:0-3313 GCA_031407835.1 Chitinophagaceae bacterium | reverse complement strand
ATAAATCAAAACATACTGTACCAGTGTTACAATTGAAGCCAACGCTGCAACTACGTAAGTTGCGGCGGCCCATTTGAGCGCATCTTGAGCTCCCGGATACTCCGATTGATTCGTAACATTTGTTCGATTGAGCCACGCAAGGGCCCGGTTACTGGCATCAAACTCCACGGGCAGGGTAATGAGGGAAAAGACAGTAGTTGCTCCAAAAAGGAGGATTCCTATCAGCAGAATCGTTGGACTTCCCCCACCAAAACCCATAATGCCGACACCAATTGCCAAAATCCACTGTGACAATGTTGTACTCACCTGAACTACAGGCACTAAACGGGAACGGAGCATCAACCACTGATAGGCGGTTGCGTGTTGAACAGCATGCCCGCATTCATGGGCCGCCACCGCAGCTGCGGCAATTGAACTGGAATTGTATACGTCAGGGCTGAGATTTACAGTTTTAGTTGAAGGATTGTAGTGATCGCTCAGAAATCCATTTACTGAAACTACTTTCACGTCATAAATACCGTTTTCCCTGAGCATTTTTTCAGCAATATCCTTCCCTGTTAACCCACTATGAAGCGGCTGCTTACTGTACTGCTTAAACTTGGTTTTTAACCTCATTTGAACTAAAAAACCGATTGCCATAAACAGGAGCGAAACAAACAGGATTCCGAATGTCATTTTTTCTTTTGTTGATGTAACAAACCATTCATCAAATTAGTTTCCAATTTTAAAAACTGTCAAAAAACTGCATCTGTAAAAACGCTTAAGTCGTTTTGGCAGAAGCAGTTACGTTTGCAGGTAGCCGTAAGCAAAATCATTTGTTTTCTTTCCCCTGTAACCTCTCCTAATTAATTGATAATCATACCATAACAATCATATAATAGTAAGGCCGAAACTCTGTACAAATGAGCACCCTTTTGAAGAAATTTATTCACATTGCCTAAAAATAATTTTGTAATGTGGCGGCAATTTGTAATTTAGCAAAAGAATTTAATGGGTTAGTAAGTACAAAGGGTTGGAAGAAATTCCAGCCCTTTTGCTTTTAGTAAACTCCCGGTTATTCATCATTCTTTTCTGCAACTTTTACTTTTTTTTAATTTTAATTTTTTTTAGCGGATCAGAAAAATCTTTTTGATTCAATTCGTTTTTTTTGATGCACTTTTATAAACTGCGAATAGAATCATATGAGTAAAGTCAAATCATCTTTTTTTTGTCAGAATTGCGGATACGAATCTGCCAAATGGGTTGGAAAATGTCCATCCTGTAATGAATGGAATACGTTTGCAGAAGAAATCATCAGTAAAGAAAAAACTAATCCGCAAAAACAATCGTGGAAAGAAACTGCAGGTAATGGCGAAATGAAAACAATTTCGCTAAGTGAAGTAAAAAGCAGTGAAGAAAAAAGAATTCTTACACAGGATGCAGAATTAAACAGAGTGCTGGGAGGTGGAATTGTTCCCGGCAGTATTGTACTGATTGCAGGAGAACCGGGTATTGGAAAATCAACTCTGTTTTTACAAATTGGTTTGCACTTAAAAAATGTAAGAACTCTTTATGTAAGTGGTGAAGAAAGTGAACAGCAGATTAAAATGCGTGCCGACCGTTTACAAATGAGTAATGAAGATTTTTATCTGCTTACTGAAACATCAACACATACCATTTTCCAGGAAATAAAAAAGTTGAAACCACAATTAGTAATCATTGATTCTATTCAGACTTTACAAACTCCGTATATTGAAAGTGGCCCCGGAAGCATTTCTCAAATCAGAGAAACAGCAGCCGAATTACAACGCTTTGCAAAAGAAACGCATACACCTGTTTTTCTTATCGGGCATATTACAAAAGATGGAAGTATTGCAGGACCAAAAATCCTGGAACACATGGTGGATACGGTTTTGCAGTTCGAGGGCGATCGTCATTACGCCTATAGAATTTTAAGAACGATGAAGAATCGTTTTGGTTCAACATCTGAATTAGGTATTTATGAAATGACTGAAAGCGGTATGCGTCCGGTGAATAATCCAAGTGAAATTTTAATCACACAAAAAGATGATGAGTTAAGTGGTATTGCAATTGCTGCAACCATGGAAGGCATGCGTCCATTGCTGATTGAAGTGCAGGCATTGGTAACGCAAAGTGTTTACGGAACTCCGCAACGAACAGTTAGCGGTTTTGATTTAAGACGTTTACAATTGCTGTTAGCCGTGTTGGAAAAACGTGGAGGATTTCATTTCGGCATGAAAGATGTTTTTTTAAACATTGCTGGCGGAATAAAAGTAGAAGATCCATCCATTGATCTTGCCGTGATCTGTGCATTGTTATCAAGCTATGAAGATGTGTCATTGAATCCGCATTTCTGTTTTGCAGGTGAAGTTGGCTTAAGTGGTGAGATAAGAGCAGTGAACAGAATTGATCAGCGGATTGCCGAAGCAGAGAAACTTGGTTTTGAAAAAATTATTATCAGCAAATACAATCTTGGCCATCAAAAAGGAAATGAAAAAAAATTACAGCAGAAATATAATATTGAAGTGATCACCATGGGTAAGGTAGAAGAGTTGTATCAATATTTGTTTCAGTAAAAAATTTGCTATGAACCGGCAGGCAGGTTACACGAATGCACATGAAAAAAATTAAACTCCCTGCACTTTAGTTGTTGATTGCAATTCTTGGATTTGTTTTTTATCTTTCTTTCATGATCAGCACAGCTAAATGGTTACATGATTTTTCGCACCTTTTTTTCCCTCATACCTGTGTCGGATGTGGCAGTGATCTGCTGGAAAATGACCAGACCGTTTGCCTCCGTTGCCATGCAAATTTGCCCGAAACCGGCTTTTTTGCCCTCCCAGGCAACCCAATTGAAAAAATATTTTATGGACGGCTGGAGGTAAAATTGGCAGGTGCGGGGTATTATTTCACTAAAAACTCCGTTTTGCAGCGACTCATCCATCAGCTCAAATACAACGGAAACCATGAGATCGGCCGTCAATTGGGTCAATGGCTGGGGCTTCAGTTGAAAAATAGTGGCCGTTTTACCGCCATCGATGCCTTGATTCCGCTTCCACTTTTCCCCGATAAAGAAAAGAAGAGGGGGTATAACCAGGCAACCGTTTTGTGTGAAGGAATTGCTGACATCCTGAATGTAACGGTTATGAAAGATGTCGTTCTCCGAAAACGTTATACCGACACCCAAACCAAGAAAGGCCGCAGCGAACGATGGGTGAATGTGGAAGGAAGTTTTGAAATCAGTGATCCTGCCCAACTGGAAAGCAAAAAACTGTTACTTGTTGATGATGTAATTACAACCGGTGCCACCATG
>JANOIQ010000504.1:0-1761 GCA_031407835.1 Chitinophagaceae bacterium | reverse complement strand
GCGCCGGTGAAATGGATGAGCAAATGATTGCAACTGTTGCAGCCTTGCATGTACCTTATATTGCCATGCACATGAAAGGAACACCGGCGACCATGCAGCAAAGTCCAATCTATGAAGATGTAACAAAAGAAGTAGTTGATTATTTCATTCAAAAAACAAATGAATGTAAACAGGCAGGTATTACAGATATCATCATTGATCCGGGTTTTGGCTTTGGAAAAACCATACAGCATAATTTTCAATTACTGAAAAACCTCGAAGCGTTTCAACTATTTCATGTTCCTGTATTAGCAGGGCTGAGCCGCAAATCAACTATCTGGAAAACGTTGAACATAACTGCCGAAGAAGCATTGAACGGCACAACTGTTCTCAACACAATTGCTTTAACAAAAGGCGCTGCTATTTTAAGAGTGCACGATGTAAAGGAGGCAGTGGAAGCAATTGAATTGCATCAGGCATTTTTAAAAGCATAAACTTGAGATTGTCTGTCAGACGGGGGCGTGAGACAGTGCATAAAAAAACCGGAAACAGTTTCCTGTCTCCGGTTCGCTATTTCAATATTTTATATTATTGATTTGGATTACCACCTGCTGCAGGACCCTGAGGCTGCGGCTTTGGAACGGTAATATCTAATAGTTCAATTTCAAATACAAGACTTTCGTTTGCTTTAATTCTGGGAGGTGATCCCTGTGCACCATAAGCCAATGCAGAAGGGATATAAGCTTTCAGTTTACCACCTTTACCAATTTGTTTGATCGCATCTTCAAAACCTGCGATGCTGCCCGGAGGCACACTTCCTAATACAAATGTATATGGATCAAGATGACCAAAACTTGAATCAACATTTGAATCAAACTTTGTACCATCAAAGCTCATTCCTGTGTATTTAACAAACACCTCTTGGCCATTTACCGGCTTTTCAGCAGCACCTGGATTTAAAATTGTAACATACACACCCTTTGCAGTTTTAGTTGCAGATATATTGTTTTTAGCAAGATGCTCAGCGATGATTTTGTCATCTTTCTTAATTTGCTCCAAAGCACGGATAGAATCTCTTGTTCTTGCCCTTTCCATAATAGCAAGACTTGCTTTATCTGCATCTTCCTTTGTATCTAATACATCAAGTACTTTAAAAGTACTTACAATAAACCCACCCTTCTTTATAAAAGCAGGCAGATTGGCACCTTGGCTGTTTTTAATGATTGTGTCAGCAGACTGGCGGATGATGATACTGTCACCTTTTTTGATCTGGCTGAATATAGCATAGTAATCAGGAGGCAATTGCACAGAATCAAGCGTAACGACCTGGCTCATCACATTTGCGGGATCAGACAAGAGCGTATCTTTTCCACTGCCTGTGTATTTTGTTTCGCCAAATTGTAGTTCAAAGAATTTACCCGGTGTAATTTTTTTCCCATTTCCTTTAGAAATGATTTTGTAGAGCAAACCTCCCTTTGTTTTTTTGAAAGAGCCGCCACCACATGACGCCAATACTGTTACAGCAAGCATGGCAACAAAAATCGATTGAATTGTCTTCATTGTTTGTATTTAAAAAGTTGATAATTGCGATTTATAATTCTGAATAACTGTTTTAAACAAATTCACATTCGCCTCCAGGCTTTCATCTCTTTCTCCTCCCGCCGCATTGAAATGTCCGCCCCCGTTAAAATGCTGGCGTGCAAAAGTATTACAATCAAACTCTCCTTTGCTGCGGAAGCTCCATTTTCTTTTTTCGTCCCTGTCAATAATCAAAGCAGCCAG
>JANOIQ010000503.1:0-5825 GCA_031407835.1 Chitinophagaceae bacterium | reverse complement strand
GTTCCCAATGCACCATACATGTTCGGTACACCAGGCTTTACACTGAAATCATCCATTTCATTATTCAATAAAAATCCTGCACCGCCAACTACCGTGCGGCATCCATAACTTCCGTTCAATGTTGTTGTAATGGAAACTGCATTTCCCCATTTATCATACACACTGAAATGAGTTGTTTCTTCACTCTCAGGATTAATATTCCCGTGATTGATTGTTTTACTGCTGCCTGCTTTGTTCATATCATAATCGGCCATACGTTCTTTTAAATACGCTGGTGATGTGAGTTTTTTTACCGGCACTTTTACAAAGTCTCTATCACCTAAAAACTCTGCACGGTCGGCAAAAGCCCTGCGTTCAATTTCAACCATCATTTGTACTGCCTGCCAGGAAAGAAAACCATACTGTGCCACATTTCTTGTTTCAATCATTCCCATCATCTGTTGAATTAAAATACCACCGCTGCTTACCAATGGCATTCCAATAATGGTATAACCTTTATAGTTCGACTGCATGGCTTCACGTACAGCCGTTTTGTAATTTTTCAGATCAGCCAGAGTTATTAATCCGCCACCTCTTTTCATTTCAGTAACAATGAGCTTTGCTGTTTCACCTTCATAAAAACCTTTCTCACCAAAATCACGGATACGTTTCAATGTATTTGCCAAATCTTTTTGAATCAAGGTGTCACCTGTTTTCCATCCACCATACTTAATAAAAGCATGTTGTATGGTATTATACTGAACAAAAGTTCCCATCGCTGCATTCAGGTTTCTTGCTTCGGCTTCAGTGATCACAAAGCCTTTTTCTGCAAGATCAATGGCCGGTTGAATCAACACCTTAAAAGGAAGCTTTGCATATTTATGTGTTGAAAATAATCCGGCAACCGTTCCCGGTACACCACTGGCCAAATGCCCCGACTGACTCAAATTGGTTTGTGCATTACCACCTACATCAAGATACATATCCCTGCTTGCTGCTGCAGGTGCTTTTTCTCTGTAATCCAGGGCAATTGTTTTTCCTTTTTCAGTAAATGCAAGCATAAAACCTCCTCCACCAATATTGCCTGCACCCGGATAAACCACAGCTAACGCTAACTGAGTTGCAATAGCAGCATCAAAGGCATTGCCGCCTTTTTTCATTACACCAACCCCAACTTTACTGGCCAGAGGATGGGCACTTACCACAGCTCCGTTATTGCATTCAACTTTTTTCTGAATGTTATACTTATATGGATTGATCTGAGCCGAAAGCTGAACAGATACGAACAAAAAAAGAATTGCTGCGATATATCTCATGAAGATTTTTTTTCCGAAATTAATTTTTAATATTGAAAGTCCGCTTATCTTAGTTAAGGTTTTAAACCAACTGTATGATAAGCGGCTGACATTATGTTGGTCGCTTTTTTTTACGGCTTACTTCGAAGTCCGGTAAACGACTATTATTTGGAAGGTGATTTTTAAATGTAAACGACTGCCTGTTTTTCCCAAATAAAAAGCGAAGTAGTATTTTCGCCACCTCAAACTAAACTATGAGTAAAATTCTTTCCCTTTCAATTGCAATTTGTTTTTCTTTCACTTCGTACGCACAATTGCAAAGTCCTGAACAATTTCTGGGTTATAAAGTAGGTAGTCGTTATACTCCGCACTGGAAAGTAGTGAGTTATTTTCAGCATGTAGCCGCCAATTCAACGAAAAATGTAAAGCTGCAGCAGTACGGACAAACCAATGAAGGACGTCCGCTGATGGTTGCTTTTGTATCAACAGAAGAAAATATTAATAACCTGGAAGCCATCCGTATGAACAACCTTCGCCTGGCAAACTTGGCAAAAGATAAAATGGCTCCCAATGAAAATGCACCCGCCATCGTTTGGTTGAGTTATAATGTACATGGAAATGAAACCTCATCCAGCGAAGCATCCATGCTTACGGTTTGGGCTTTAGTTGATCCTTCCAATACAAAAACAAAAGAGTGGCTGAAGAATACATTGGTTGTAATTGATCCCTGTATCAACCCGGATGGACGTGACCGTTATGTAAACTGGTTTAATACTGTTGTAGGAACAACAGCCAACCCAAGAATGGATACAAGAGAACACCGTGATCCATGGCCTGGCGGCAGAACCAATCATTACAACTTTGATCTCAACCGTGACTGGGCCTGGCAAACACAGGTTGAAAGTCAGCAACGGATGAAATTATATAATCAGTGGATGCCGCAGATTCATGTGGATTATCATGAACAGGGAATCAATGAACCTTATTATTTTGCTCCTGCAGCTGAACCATTTCATGAAGTGATTACACAGTGGCAGCGTGATTTTCAAACTACGATTGGGAAAAATCATGCAAAATATTTTGATACGAACGGATGGTTATACTTTACCAAACTCCGCTTTGATTTGTTCTACCCATCTTATGGTGATACCTATCCAACTTATAACGGTGCTATTGGTATGACTTATGAGCAGGGAGGCGGACCGGCAGGTGGTGCAGCTGCTTTAACAGAAGAAGGTGATACATTGACTTTATACGACAGAGCTATTCATCACTTTACAACAGGAATGAGCACTGTTGAAATTGCATCAGTCAATGCAGCGAAATTAGTAACTGAGTTCAGAAAGTTTTTTAATAAAGGAGTAACAACCGGTTATGGCGACTACAAAACATATATCATTAAAAATAATCCTGCAGATGCACAACGGATTAATTCATTGATTCAGTTGCTGGATAAAAATGGTATTGAATACGGAACAGGAACCGGTGCAGGAAAAGGATACAATTATGTAACGGGTAAAGAAGAAGGTTTCAGTATTGCTAACGGCGATATTGTGATCAGTGCTTTTCAACCACGCTCAGCTATGGCGCAGGTGTTGTTTGAACCACGCTCTAAACTCAGCGATTCTGCTACCTATGATATTACAGCCTGGAGTTTACCATATGCTTATGGCTTAACTGCCTTTGCATCCAAAGAACGAATCAATGCGGGTGGTGCTTATCAAAAACCAGCTCCTGTTATAAATACAGTTGCAGATGCTTATGCTTATGTTATTAAATGGGAAGGTGTACAAAGCGCAAAAGCTGCCGGGCTTTTATTACAGAAAGGAGTAACCTTACGTTACAGTGAAGTTCCCTTTGAAGTAAGCGGACAAAAGTTTGCTGCCGGTGCTGTCATTGTTATGAAAACAAGTAACCAGTCTGTTGGAACTGATTTATGGAAATATGTAGCTGATGCATGCAATACTGCCAATGTAAAAGCATATCCTGTTACAACCGGGTTTGTTGAAAATGGGGGCGATTTTGGAAGTGATATTGTACATCCGTTTAAGTTCAAACGTGTGGTGATGCTTACCGGCGAAGGTGTTGGTGGAAATGCAGCAGGTGAAATCTGGCATTTCTTTGATCAACAGTTACAGTATCCATTATCATTGGTTTATGTAAATGATATTGCCCGAATCAACTGGCAGCAAACAGATGTGCTCATTATGCCGGATGGTAATTACCGTTTCTTAAATGATAAAGCATCTGCCGATCAGCTGAAAGACTGGATCAGTAAAGGTGGTAAACTCATTGCATTAGAATCGGCTGTTACCTCTTTAGCTAAATTAGATTGGGGATTGAAATCAAGAAAAGCAGATGAAGAAAAAAGCAAAGATCCTTACGATCCAATCAAAACATTCGAATACCGTGAAAGAGATTTTATCAAAAATATTACTCCCGGTTCTATTTATAAAGTGGAACTCGATAACAGCCATCCTTTAGCGTTTGGTTATCCGAATTATTATTACACCCTCAAAATGGATGATAATCTTTTTGATTTCTTTACTCCTGTTACCGGATGGAATGTGGGTGTTATTAAAAAAGAAGGACAGATGGCAGGCTTTGTTGGTTCTAAACTAAAAGACCGTTTAAAAGATGGTTTGCTGTTTGGCGTACAGGATATTGGTCGTGGTTCAGTTGTTTATTTAACCGATGACTTAATGTTCCGCAGTTTCTGGGAAAATGGAAAGCTGATGCTGTGTAATGCGGTATTCTTTTAATACAATCGATTTACTATATAAAAATCCCCGGACGAAACTTCGGGGATTTTTATTGATTTACGGGTAAGGTGAGTTATCCACATTTCTGCGTGTTTGTAATGGTATTTGCGGTTTTCTGCAATTTTTTTATAACTTCATAGAAACCAAGCTAATTGTTAAAAAAAGAAAGGCATGCCTTTATAATGCATCAACTCAACCTGCACAATAAAGTACTGTCAAATAATTTGTGTACAGATATGCATGTATCTGAAGATACTGTTCGCAGAGACCTGCAGGATTTATCCTTTGGAGGTAGGTTGATTAAAGTTCATGGAGGTGCACTGTCTTTATCTTTCAATGAGGTGCCGTTTTCCTCAGAGAATTTTTATTCCCATAAAAACAAAAGAATCATTGCCGAGAAAGCTATAAAACTTATCAGGAACGGAATGTTTGTTTTAACAAGCGGAGGTACTACAATTGTTGAAATGGCAAGATGTTTACCACCTCAGTTGAAAGTAACATTTATTACTGGAAGTATTCCCGCTGCAAAAGAATATCTCATGCATCCCAATGCAGAAGTTATCATTATTGGAGGTAAGATTTTAAAAGATTCAAAAATTACAGGAGATGTCGAAGCAATTACTAAAATAAGACAAATCAATGCTGATTTATGCTTTTTAGGAATTAATGCAATTGACATTACACATGGAATAACTGAAAATGATTGGAATGTTGTGCAGATGAAAAAAGAAATGATTACGGCCTCCTCAAAGGTAGTCTGCATGAGCATTTCTGAAAAGCTGGATACTTTTCAGCCCTTTCAGGTAAGTGAACTTAAACAGATCGATATTTTGATAACTGAACTTAACCCTGACGATAATAAGTTGAAGCCTTATTCAGATGCAGGAATTTGTGTATTGTAAACTCTTTTTTTAAACTAAAAATTGCGATTATGAGTAAAATTTTTAAATGGAAGGAAAAGATATTGATGCTTTTCCTGTGGCTGCCTTTCCTTGTTCTCGGCCAGGATAAACCGATAACAGGAAATGTACAATCTGAAGATAATGTTCCACTTGCCGGTGCAACAATAACTATTCGGGGTACTCAGCGTGCCACTACTACCAGTGCAGCCGGTACTTTTAGCATTATTGCAAATAAAGGAGAAACAATTGTAATCAGTTATATTGGGTACGAAACACAAAGTACCAGGATTGGTAATGCTGATACGTACACGTTTAAACTAAAACCTGCCGGTGCTAATTTAGGAGAAGTGGTTGTTACAGCTTACGGAATTAAAAGGGAGAAAAAATCACTTGGTTACTCAACTCAAACAATAGCAGGAGAGGAAGTTTCTAAAACAAGGAGAGAAAATTTTATCAATTCGCTTGCAGGCAGAGTAGCAGGTGCAACCATTACTCCTTCATCAGGTGTACCCGGCGCTTCATCACAAATTATTTTAAGAGGTGCAACTTCAATTGGGGGCAACAATCAGCCCTTGTTTGTTGTGGATGGTGTACCTTATGATAACCAAACACTTAACCAGGAAAGCCTTGCCAGTGGAAGTGTGACCTTAGGTAACAGGAATTCAGATTATGGAAACCGTGCAATGGATATTAATCCGGATGATATTGAAAGCATTACTATCCTGAAAGGGCCAGAGGCTACAGCTTTATATGGTGCTGATGGTGCATCTGGTGCAATTGTAATTACAACCAAAAAAGGCAGAGCAGGTAAAACATCTGTTTCTTATGATAATTCTTTCAGAGTAGAAAAGGTGTATCGTTTTCCTGATGTTCAAAAAGTATATGGA
>JANOIQ010000477.1:0-6395 GCA_031407835.1 Chitinophagaceae bacterium | reverse complement strand
GTATTACAGTGGTAATGATCGCTACTTTGGTTATTTTAAAGACGGGAAGCGTAATGGTTATGGTGCTTACTACTGGGACGATGGCACCCGTTGGGTTGGACAGTTTGAACAAAACCTGTTAACCGGCTATGGCACTTACTTCTTTATTACCGGCGAAAAATATGTAGGTAAATTTATTGACAGTAAACGAAATGGCTGGGGCATCAACTATGATCCTGAAACCGGAATTAAAAAAATTGGCTTCTGGGAAGATAATAAATTGGTTACACCTAAAAGCACTCTCCTGAAAGATGGAAACTCTGCTGGCTGCTTAAGCGGGGATTGTAAAAACGGTTACGGGAAATATGTATACAATAATGGTTATTTTGAAGGAAACTTTAAGAATGGCTACCGTAACGGACAGGGAGCATACTACTTTGATATCGGCGATTTTTACATCGGTAATTTCAAAGACAATAAATTTAACGGGAAAGGAATTTACTACTATACCAACGGTGAGCGTTATAACGGAGAGTGGAAAGATCAGCGTCTGCATGGTAAAGGTGAATTGGTGCAGTTTGACGGTGAGTTAAAACTCGGATACTGGAACGAGGGCAAGTATGAAGATAAAACCACCCCTCCTCCCGGTTATGATGCATGGGTAAAAAGTAATTATAATGTTGGAAATACAAATACGGTTGCTAATAACAATCCTCCGGCAAATAATACAAATACAAAACCAAATACACAGCCGGTTAATAATACAACCAAGCCAAATACTAATCCTGTAACCAATAATACGAAGCCAAACAATACTACTAAGCCAAATACCAATCCCACAACACCAACCAATACTACCAAGCCGAATAATACGAACACAGGTTTTGCTACTGATTTTCTTGATAAGGTAAGTTTGAAAAAAGGCCTTGCATTGATTATTGGTAATTCTAAATACAGTTATTTCGGAAAACTGAGTAATCCATCCAATGATGTGGTATCAGTTTCTAATGCTTTACGGTCAAGCGGGTTTGATGTGATTGTGCTGTATGATGGTGACAGGGTGAAGATGGTTGATAAACTCCGTGAATTTGCTGAACGCCTTAAAGATTATGAGGTTGGAGTTTTTTACTATTCAGGTCATGGTGTAAAGAATGGTTCTGAAAACTATATGGTACCAACGGATGCCAACATGAAGAATCCCGAAGATGTTCCGTTGAGTTGCCTGGGCTTGTCGAATGTATTAACAAGAATGGCGAAAGCAGGAACAAAGCTGAACCTGGTTATTGTAGACGCATGCCGCACACCATTTAAGGAAGGGAAAGGTTCTTCTGAAGAATTTGATCCTGCTCCAAGCCTGAACAGTAAATCAAGACCTGATGAAACTGGGATTTATTTTGCTACCTCCGATGGTACTCCGGCTTCTGATGGTGTTCCGGGTACAAATGGTATTTATACAGGTGAGTTGGTGAAATATCTGAAATACATGTGCCAGGATATCAAGATTGAAGATATTTTTAAACGTGTAGCCAAAGAAGTAAAAGCCAAATCAAATAAAGTACAGGTACCTGAAGCAAACAGTAATATCACAAAAGACTTCTATTATCAGTGTAAGCAGCAATAAATTTTAATTTCTTATCAACGCCGGTTTCCTAACCGGCGTTTTTTATAAATTACAATACATACCAGAAAAACATTCAGCAAAAAAAATGGAGTTGTGTATTACAACTCCATTTAACCACTCAGTGGCACTGAATTATTTTTTATTGCTGAAAAGTAAATTAACCCCTTCCCATTTGCTTCAGGAAAGCAACATGCGATGCAACTGCCAGACGCATTTTTGGATATTCGATATAAGGAACGTCATACTCCTCACAGGTTGCTTTAATGATTTTGCTGATGGCAGGATAATGCACATGTGATATTCTTGGAAACAGGTGATGCTCGATCTGGAAATTTAATCCACCAACTAATGTGGAGATGAGTTTATTCCGGGTAGCAAAATTGGCTGTTGTTTTTAACTGATGTACTGCCCACTCATCACTTAATCTTCCGTCTTCTACATTAGGAACCGGGAATGCTGTATGCTCCACTGTATGTGCCAGCTGAAATACAATACTGATCACTAATCCTGCAAAAACTGTTGCTACTCCAAACCCAAGAAGCCATGGCAAAAAGCCCGCAACATAAATTGGTAAGGCAACAAAAATAAACAGGTGAATCAGTTTAAAAGCCCAGAAAACAATATGATCATTCAAACGCATTTTCTTTAACGGCATATCACCGATTTTCTGTTTGAAATATTTCTGGTAGTCCATTACAAAAATCCAGAGAATATAAAGTACGGCATACAAAAACCAGAAGTAACGGTGCTGGTATTTATGCAGGGCATATTTCTTTTGTGTACTGCTCATCCGCATCCAGGGCTGAATATCGATATCATCATCAACACCATCAATATTAGTATAGGCATGGTGAATAATATTGTGCTTTACATTCCACATAAAACTGCTTCCACCCAAAAAATTCAGCGAAAACGCAGCCATTATATTCACTGGTTTGTATTTGCTGAAACTGCCATGTGCACCATCGTGCATTACATTAAATCCGATAGCTGCAATTAAACCACCCAGCAGAATGCTTTCAAAAATTCCCAGTAAAATGCCGGGTGTAAAGAAAACAAGGTGAACATATACAGCTATCAATGCCACTCCAAACGCAATGGCTTTAAAGTATAATGAAAAATTACCGGTTGTTGTTTTACCTGCTTCTTCGAAGTAGGTATTCACTCTTCTTTTTAACTCAGAGTGAAATGATTGTGCCTTTACGGCAAATTTTGGAGTACTCATATGATCTTGAAAATTGGCTCAAAGGTAACGCTAAAAATGCTTAATTAGGTAATCAGGCGAATTATGGGCGTCTGTTAACAACGAACGTTTATCAGGTAGTTACCTGTATAATTGAATCAAAACTGCTGATGCCAATACGTTTTTCTGTAATATATCCTTCTCCATATTCTACACCAATCCTTTTGCCGAACATTTTGTGCCTTGAGATAATTGTGTCAAAGTATGCAGGTGTTGAAATATAGGTTTGAGGTTCGTTTAAACCAGGGCTGTTGAATTGTGTAGTATAAGCTTTAATACATTCCACTTTTTTGTCGAAAACAGATGATATGTCAAAAATGAAGTCAGGCTCTGCATACCTATCTTGAATATAATGAAAAACATACTTTGGCCGCCATGCGTCCTGGTTGACTCCATTCAGTTCTGTTTCAATTTTCCGCAGTCCCGATAAAAAGCTGGCATCTGCTACAAGTTTTGATGAACGGCCATGATCCGGATGCCGGTCAACAATTGCATTGCATATAACAATCTCCGGTTGATATTGTCTCAGTTTTTGAATAATCTTCAACTGATGTGCTTCATCATTTGTAAAAAAACCATCCCGCATAGCAAGGTTTTCTCTTACATGTACACCCATGATTTTTGCAGCAACAGCCGCCTCTTCTTTTCTTGTTTCAGCTGTACCCCTTGTTCCCAATTCACCTCTTGTAAGATCAATTACTCCAACCTGCTTGCCATTTGCAATTTCAACCATTAATGTACCGCTGCAGCTTAATTCAACATCATCGGGATGTACACCAAAAGCAAGTATATCTAATTTCATGTGTTCTTTTTGTTTTATTATTGGCCACATAGTACCGATAGCTATCGGTATCATGCGTAAAATTGAGCGGTGAAAATAAGAAGAAATGATGAGCTGTTAACGTGCAGCAGATGGTGATGAACTTTGGCTGGGAGTTCCGTAATACATGCGGTCAATTTCCTGCACAATGGATTCAATTTGGCGGTCGAACTTATCTTCTTTCGGGTTCCATTCCTGTTTTAAACTGCTTCCAACAATAAACATGAGTGTTTGATAAAAACCTGCAGTGAAACCACTTTTCATTTCACGGATAATTTCATAACAGTTGTTTCCGGTTTGACGGTTAATCAGCTTCATTAAAACCTTGCCCTGGTAGATAGACATATCAGTTACTTTATCAGTAAAAGCGGCTCTTAATTCCTTTTCCCTGCTCTTAATGTATTTTTTCCGCTCTCCCCTGCCACTGATTGTTTCAAGGTGCTTGTTTACATCAATCATAACAACACCTGCTGATTTTGCATACGGATAAGTGAGATATACTGCATTGCGAAGTCTTGTCCACTCTGCCCAATATTTTGCAGCCTGTTTCGGATCGCCACCCCACACTAACACTTCACCCAGTTCTTTACCTCCCAATATTTCACCGTTAATAATCATTGCCTTCACATAAACAGTATCATTTGGCCCGTATTCTGTTTTAATGATTTGTTTGGAAGCGATGGAATCAGGATGTGGTGGTAATGGCTGCTCCTGTGCGTAAACAGTTTGCAGACTAAACCCGAAGAAGGCTATGAGTACGAATAAAATATTTGTGCTTTTCAGGAAATTCATTGATCGTGTAAATTAATCATTCCACCAGATTAATACAACAGACAGAACAAAGGTAACCAACGCTGCCTTGTGAAGGTTTTCTTAATGTTAGCCAAATTCTCCTTCCTTGATAACAAAGCATTGTAATGGAACGATGTTAAACTGCTTTCAATGTTGCTTTCCTGTTCTTCAGAATATGATTTACAGAAGCCAGCAGAAAACCAATTGTCATTACAATAATACCCAGCCATAATACATTGATTGCAGGAAACTGATACGCCTTCAATGTGAGGTATTGAAGAACAGCATTGCTTTCTTTTACACCCAGTTTAATACCATCCTGTTCAGCACCTGTAAATGCCAGCACAAGGCTTTGTGAAAGCACCGTATCAGCAACTACCTGCACTTTATCACCACTCAAAATTAACAGGGGTTCAGCTTTATACTTACTGCTGTCTTTGGCATATACGGTGATGTTTGCTGCAAATACTGAGTCACCTGGATTTGAGGCAATATTTTTTCTTGTAATTGTTCGGCCTAAACCTTCAAGGATAAAAAATCCCTGGCTGTAAAAAACGGTATCGCCCGGTTTAATTTTATGTTCCTTAAACTTTGAAGTGTCTTTATTACTTTCCGGATTGGGAAGCGAGGTAATATAAGTAAACACATCTTTATGAATATAATGTTTACTGGCAGGGTTTGCCATTAACTGCTGATTCCCTTTGAAGTTGACAAATGCATCCGGATAAAGAGTAAACCCATCCTTAGAATTTTTGTACTGAAAATGTATTTTAAAATAGGTCTTTGGATCCAGCGGTGCTGTTGAATCGCCCTGGTAGGTAACCATGTATTTACCCATATCAGTAGCAACTCCCTTTAATAAGGTTAAGTTCTCGGCTGTTTTTTCCGTACTCTGTTCTCCAAAATTAACCATGATGCCACTCGTGTTCCAGCTCAGTACTTCTTTTTTGGATGACGATATTAATATTCCGAGCAGGCTTAAGCCAAAACCAATATGGCCAATAGAAGCACCGGCTTTTATCATTTTCCCTTTGATGCCTGTAACGATATACATGCCATTTGCCACAACTGAATACACTGCTGCAAAAATAGCCAGGTGAATGGCGGCAAGAAAACCTATTCCATACTTGTTGTAATTAATTGCACCAAACACAGTAATGCACAGAGATGCAACGGCTGCAATGAAAGTAGGCAGCCAGATACTTTTAAGAAATGATGATCTGCTGGTTTGTTTGTATTTGAGATACTGACCGATAGCTGTTAAGATTCCAATAACAAATACAAAAAGAATCAACACTTTATTATAAGAATATTCTATATCCTGCGGTGGAGCATATGTTTTGTGAATCATTGAGTTCAAAACCGGTAATGATGTTTTTACAATGATAAACAGGGATGATATTAAAAAGAGCAATGCGCCCACAAACAGCCAAAATTCTCTTGAACTTATTTCTTCTTCTTTCTTAACACTAGGCACACTTACATTTAATTTGAAAATCCAATAGCTTAATCCGGCAATTATATTAATTGAACCAAATGTTGTACCCCATTTAGGAAAGGATACTGATAAAGCTATTGTCAAAACAAAAATGAATAAAGCAATTAGTAAGTCTTTTTTATTCCCCAAAAACAATAAAGGATACCACACAAAAACAGATAAGAAACCAAATAATTGGATATTCATTCCCAAATCAGTAAATGCATGTACGCTGGTATCACCTAATACTCCACTCCTTGTTAAAAAAGTAGAATAATTAATCAGCAGAAACTGAAGTATGAAAAACAGGAATGTTGCCCTTAGTGAATGGCCTGTATGTTTAAATGCAATCAATGTATGTACTCCACAGATACCGATTAGCCAGGGAACAAGCGATGCATTCTCAACAGGATCCCATGCCCAGTAACCTCCAAAGGTTAAACTTTCATAAGCCCATGCAGCT
>JANOIQ010000461.1:0-1789 GCA_031407835.1 Chitinophagaceae bacterium | reverse complement strand
AGGGCCATTGATGGTCATACTCACTGATGTTTTTGGATCACACAAATCAAAACCACTGTATAATTTTTTAGCATCATCAACTGTTGCAATACTTACGCCGCTGTTACCAACTTTACCATAAATATCCGGACGATGAGCAGGGTCTTCACCATACAAAGTCACACTGTCAAATGCAGTTGATAAACGAATGGCGGGCTGATCGAGTGAAACATAATGAAAGCGTTTATTTGTTCTTTCGGGGCCACCTTCACCTGCAAACATTCTCGTTGGGTCTTCACCTTCACGCTTCAACGGAAATACACCAGCTGCAAATGGGAAACTGCCCGGCACATTTTCCTGCGCCTGCCATTTTAATAAATCGCCCCAGTCTTTATATTTTGGCAATACCACTTTCGGAATTCTTGTACCACTTAAACTGGTACTGAACATGGGTTGCTTAATTACTTTATCTCTTACTTTATACTCATAGAAATCCTGTTGATAGGCTTTCACTTTTTCAGGCCAGTGTGTAATTAGTTTTTTTGCTACCGGCGTTTGTTGATCGGTATAAAATTGAATTTGCTGAAAGATGGTTTCCAGAAGAGAAGGATCTGCTCTGTCTTTAATGATTTCCAATGCGCCATGCAACTGATAAAGTTTGGAAGCGATTGCTGCCTGCTCGATCACTAATTGATTGTAGTCTTTAATGGCATCTGCAATTTCACTGAGATAACGGACTCTTGCAGGAGGAATGATCAATGTTTTACTCACCGTGTCCTTGTGTACAAAATGTTCTACTCCTCCAAACTTCACCTTTGTTTTCGCTTCAACTGTCTGCATGAGTTTTTCAAACAATTCATTTACTCCTGCATCATTGAATTGCGATGCAATTGTTCCGATGATTGGTAACTCTTCATCTTTTGCCATGAAGAGCTGATGATTGCGCTTGTATTGTTTACGAACATCGGCCAATGCATCCAATGCCCCTGCTTTATCGAATTTGTTGATGGTGATTACATCTGCATAATCAAGCATGTTGATTTTTTCCAGTTGCGAGGCAGCTCCATACTCCGGTGTCATTACATATAAACTCACATCACAGTAATCAAGAATAGAGGCATCGCTTTGTCCAACACCTGCACTTTCAAGAATAATAAAATCAAAGCCTGCTTCTTTACAGATATCAATTGCTTCCTGCACATGTACACTCAATGCTTTATCACTTTCTCTTGTTGCTAAACTCCGCATATATGCTCGTGGACCAGAGATGGAATTCATGCGAATACGATCACCTAACAATGCACCACCTGTTTTCTTTTTGGAAGGATCAACTGAAAGAACCGCAATTGTTTTATCAGTAAATGCATTTAAGTACCGGCGAACAATTTCATCTGTTACGGATGATTTACCTGCGCCTCCGGTACCTGTGATGCCGAGAACTGGTGTTTTTGTTGTTGGTTTCTGGTTTCCTGTTACAGGTTGCCCGTTTTCCGCATTGGTAATTTTTCTTGCAATCTTTCTTACATCTTTCAATTCTCCCAAAGTCATTGGGTTGTAATAATCCCCTGTTCCATTTAATGAAATATCGCATTGCTTTATCACATCTTCAATCATTCCTTCCAATCCCATATGCCGTCCATCATCAGGTGAATAAATCCTTGTAATGCCATATTGATGCAATTCTTCAATTTCAGTAGGCAAAATTGTTCCCCCACCTCCACCAAATATTTTGATATGACCACATCCGTTTTCTTCCAGCAGATCTTTCATGTATTTAAAAAATTCCACATGCCCACCTTGGTAACTGGTG
>JANOIQ010000449.1:0-9323 GCA_031407835.1 Chitinophagaceae bacterium | reverse complement strand
ACAGGATTACGAGTGCCCGGAGATCGTTCTCTCGGAACAGGACGGGAGCGGTGCCATCCGACTGAATGATTTCGTCAGCAATGAGCTGTCTGCCGTCATCCGGGAAATCGGGATTGAAACAAAAACTTTCACCCTGAAGGCGTCAGACACTGAAGAAGAGTTTCTGGTTCGGGTCTTCAAGCTCTATGCCTGTCTGAACTTTTTCAACAAACAACAGATGGGAAAAATCCTGTTGTCATCTGTTCACTCGGTGATGCAAGTATTACCGAAGGCGAAGTGAGCGAGGCTTTTCAGTTTGCTGTGTTAAAGAAACTGCCCGTTATTTATTTAGTACAGGATAATGGCTGGGGTATCAGTGCAACTGCAGAAGAAACCAGAGTGATGGATGCGTATGAATATGCAGCAGGTTTTCCCGGTATGCAAAGAATCCGCTGTGATGGCAGTGATTTTACAGAAGCGTTTGAAACCATGCAACATGTGGTGGATTATGTAAGAGAACATCAAACACCTTACCTGGTGCAGGCATATGTTCCATTGCTCAATCATCATACCAGTGGAGTACGTAAAGATTTTTACAGAAGTGAAAGTGACCTTGAAAAGCATTTAGCTGATGATCCGTTTCCAAAACTTTATCAGCAGTGCATATACGCAGGAATGAATGAAGTTGAGTTGAAGCAAATAAATGAAACAACAAAACAATTCATAACAGAAGAATTTAATAAAGCTACTTCAGCAGCAGAACCCGATCCTTCAACAGTTGAGCAATATGTTTTTGTACCAACTCCCGTAACTGAAGAAACAGGTGAACGTTCACCTGGCGGTAAAGAAAAAATAGTTATGGTTGATGCAGCACTCTTTGCTATTCGTGAAATCATGGAAGAATATCCGGAAGCATTGTTATACGGACAGGATGTTGGTAAACGGTTGGGTGGTGTTTTTCGTGAAGCGGCAACATTGGGAGAACAGTTTGGCGATCATCGTGTATTCAACACCGCTATACAGGAAGCTTATATCATAGGATCAACAGTTGGTATGAGTGCAGTTGGAGCAAAGCCGATTGTTGAAGTGCAGTTTGCAGATTATATCTATCCGGGGTTAAATCAACTGGTAACAGAAATTTCCAAATCATCCTATTTAAGCTGCGGAAAATTTCCTGTGCAAACATTAATCCGTGTGCCGGTTGGTGCGTATGGTGGTGGTGGTCCTTATCATAGTGGTAGTATTGAGTCAACCTTATTGAGTATTAAAGGAATTAAAATTGTATATCCATCCAATGCTGCTGATATGAAAGGTTTGATGAAGGCAGCTTTTCTTGATCCCAATCCTGTTGTAATGCTGGAGCACAAAGGTTTATATTGGAGTAAAGTGCCGGGAACAGAAGATGCAAAAACAATTGAACCTGCAAGAGATTATATGTTGCCTTTGGGTAAAGCAACCATTGCTTTAAAAGCTGATGAAGATGTTGTTGATGATGGGGAGAGTTGCTGCATCATTACATATGGTATGGGAGTTTACTGGGCAAAGTCTGCTGCAGCATCTTTTGATGGCGCTGTAGAAGTTGTTGATCTGCGAACATTATTTCCTCTGGACGAAGAATTTGTTTTTAATACTGTAAAAAAACATAGCAGATGTTTGGTGTTAACAGAAGAACAGCAAAACAATTCCTTTGCTGAAGCATTAGCTTATCGTATTACATACAATTGTTTTCAATGGTTAGATGCTCCTGTTGAAGTATTGGGTGCATTAAACTTACCGGCAGTACCTATGAATACAGCATTGGAAGCTGCCATGCTGCCGAATGCTCTAAAACTTAAAAACAGAATAGGGTTATTGCTCAACTCATAACAGGGAACTTACTGTTATTAGTACGATTGCTCAGTAAGTGGATTCAGCAGCTTACAATGTTTTTCCACCTGATTATTCTTTTTCTGATACTTTGGCCTGTTATTTTCTTTTGTTTATGCAGAAATTGCAATCGTACCATTAATCACAAAATGTATTCTATGAAAAAGTATGTAACAAAAGGAATGCTTACACTGGTTGTAAGCACTCTCTTAATCACTTCCTGTAAAAAAGAACAAAGCAAAGATTCACAACTGCAGCAGCCAACAGAAGAAACCATGTTAGCAGAGGCCAATCAGCTTGTAAATGAAAAAACAGCAGCAGTAGAAAATTTCGAAAAAGAATACGGCCGTATAATGGAAGAATCTGTAGCTGCACGTACACATAAAAATGTTCTGCAGGTATTACAGCATCCATCTATTTTTAAATCATTTATTGCCGCAGTTGTAAAAACCGATCTTACAGCAACGTTAACTGCATCCACTTTACATGCAACTGTTTTTGCACCAACTGATGTTGCTTTTTCAAAGTTGCCTGCACCATTTAATAATGCCGCAAATATTGCAGGTATAACTGATCCTGATTCGATCTATGCTTTACGGAATTTGATATTGTATCATTTGCTAGGTACAGAAAAACTCCGTAACCAGTTTGTTTCGGGGAGAAGTTTTGCAGTTACACTCAAGCCGGAGGAAGGCCAGAATGATCATCTTGTTTATACATCAAACAGCTATGGCCTTCTGCTGCTCAATGGTAAATCATTGGTGCTTTGTTCAAATCTTAAAGCATCCAATGCTGTTATTCATGTTGTAGATGATGTATTGCTTCCGCCTGCTGAAACACTTGCGCAGGTGTTAATGACTTATCCTGAATACTCATCACTGTATGCAGCGCTTATACAAACAGGGCTTTTTGGAGTATTCACCGGCCCCGGAAATTTTACTCTTTTTGCACCCACCAATACAGCTTTTGCAAAATTGCCTGCGCCGTTTAATAACACAGCGAATATTGAAGCCATTACAGATTCGGCACAACTTGCAGCACTGGCAAACATCCTTCAGTATCATATCAGTGAAAGCCGTTATTTTGCCTGGGACCTGGGCCACAGCAAAACAATTGCAACCATGGCCCCTGCGCCGAATAACAACGTTACCGGTATTATGGGGTTAAATAAAGGATGGGTAAAAGGAAACCGGAATTATTTTTACGCCAAAATAACACCGGCCAATATTTTTACCTGCAATGGTGTAATGCATGTAATTGACCAGGTATTAAAACAATAGGAACTCTTTTTTTTTACAAAATAAAATCTCAAAAACATCCCTCTGCTTGCAGGGATGTTTTTTTGTATATAAAGGGCTTACAAAACAGTTTGAATCCTTATCTTTGCCCCCCAAAAAGCCGGGGTAGCTCAGCTGGTTAGAGCATCGGATTCATAACCCGAAGGTCGGCAGTTCAAGTCTGCTCTCCGGTACTAATTAAAGTCCTCATCGAAGAGGGCTTTTTTATTTCCATGATTATTACCTGTTGCTTCACAACAGCCATTTTAACTGAATGCTGAGATAATTGTGAATATCACAAAATTTACTTCTTTTTTCCCCAGACTTTATACGAATGAAATTAGGAGTGATTATTGTAAAACTGAATAAGAAATTCAGGTGGATTGGTAAGTCGCTCCTTATCCTTTTTATTCCTTTTGTTATGTTTTGATTACTTTTACTCCGCCTTAATATTTGTGTTATTAATGAAACACGACTTATCTTCTGACGATGATGCCTTGCTCAAATTGATTGCTGCTGACGATCAAGTTGCGTTTAATCAATTATTTGAACGTTATCGTAACCGTGTTTACAGCTATTTTGTCAAAGTCATCAAATCCAAGGAAACTGCAGAAGAAATTACACTGGATATTTTCATGAAAATATGGACGGCACGTAAAATTCTGAATGAAATTAACCATTTCGAAGCCTTCCTTTTCCGGGTGGCTCATAACAAAGCAATCGATCACATCCGAATGGCTCAAAGAAGCCGGCTGCGCCAGCAGGAAATGTGGCATGAAATGAAAGAATTGGGAGCTGCTGATAACGCTGATAATATTTTATTAAAGAAAGATGCAGAATCAAGACTTCAGCATATAATCAACCGGCTTTCCCCACAACGCCAGGAAGTTTTCAGGCTTAGCAGGGAAAGCTATCTCAGTTACGATCAGATTGCTGAAAGAATGAATATCTCACGCTTTACAGTACGCAATCACCTCAATGCAGCTCTCGGGTTTATAAGAGGTAATCTTGATCATGGCCCCGAAATAGCCAGCCTTGTTATTTTAGCAACAAGAAATTTCTAAAAAAATAAATCAGTACAGTCATTGGTACTCCGTGTAAAAAGATTCGTCTTTCTTACATGGCACGTTTACAAACGCTTTTCCAGCAATATCTTAACAACAATCTTACCGAAGATGAATTCACTGAATTCTGGCAGTTGTTACAGAGCGAAGCTGAATTTGATAACCTGGCCCCCGATTTGCAAAAACTCTGGGAAGAAGAAATTTCTTTCAGTTTGCAAGATGAGGAATGGGAAGCTAAAATGAAAATACTTCACTCCCAAAATCAATCCTTCCCTAAAAGCAGATTTATTCCGTGGAAACGCTATGCCATTGCGGCTTCAGTGGTTTTTACCATCGGAATTATTTCCTATTTCCTTCTGTTTAATAAAGATAAAAATCCAGAGGTTGTTGTAATAAGCAAAACATTGTCGCATGATATTATCGCACCATCAGCCACAAAGGCGATGATTACGCTTGCTGATGGCACTCAGGTTGCATTAGATAATGTAACAAGCGGAACACTTACAAAACAGGCGAACGTAAATGTGATAAAAACAGAGGATGGAAAAATTATTTATAATGGTTCAGCCAGTGAAATGATTTATAACACGCTTACTAATCCAAGGGGTAGTAAAGTAATTGATATAACACTGGCCGATGGAAGCCATGTGTGGCTCAATGCAGGATCTTCTGTTACTTATCCTGTTGCATTTGTTGGTAACGAAAGAAAAGTAACCATAACCGGTGAAGCTTATTTTGAAGTGAGCAGGCATCCCACTAAAAAGTTTTTCGTGCAGGCAAATGGAAGTACAACAGAGGTACTGGGTACTCACTTTAACGTAAACAGTTATTCAAATGAAGCGGATGTTAAAGTCACCCTTCTGGAAGGTGCTGTTAAGGTTACGAAACAGAATGTATCTGGTGTGTTGAAACCAGGGCAACAGGCACAAATAACTGATAAAATAAATGTGGTGAGCGATGTGGATATTGAAACGGTCATTGCATGGAAAAACGGGTTAACGAAATTTAAAAGTGCCGATATAAAAAGTATTATGCGGCAGGTGGAAAGATGGTATAATGTGGATGTTGTATTTGAAGGCAATATGCCCGATCGGACTTTTACCGGGGGTGTTTCAAGAGATGCAAAGTTGTCGGAGTTGTTGCGGATACTGGAAGTGAGTAATATACATTTCAGACTTAATGGACAGAAGCTTGTCGTTATGCCATAGGAATTTTTTTTCAGTTGATTTGAAAGAAAACAGGGAAGTGTTTGCGTCACCCCCCTGCAAGTAATTCGGATTAATTCAATTATAACAAAATCGTGGAAGATTGCTTAATGTTTAACCCAAATCAAAACAAAGTTATGGATTTACGAGTTCTTTGTTCCCGGCGAGTCCCGGGGGCACAAAAACAATTGTTTAGAGTTATGAATTTAACTGCCATTATCTTACTTGGAGCCTGTCTTACAGCAGGTGCTCATGGTTTTTCCCAGTCAATAACACTGCAGGAAAAAAATGCATCTATTCAAAAAGTTTTGGAAAAAATTCAAAGCCAAAGTGGTTACACTTTTTGGTATGAAGACAAACTTTTGCAAAAGGCAAAGCCGGTTGATATTACCGTGCAAAAAGCAAGTCTTGAACAAACTCTGCAATTGCTTTTCAAAAATCAACCCCTGAGTTATGAAATTATTGGAAAAACAATTGCCATAAAACAAAAGGTGCAGATGGTGATTGCTGAACCGGTTCCTATTCCTGTGCAGGTTGAAAAACTGGAAATAACCGGACGTGTTACAGATGCAGAGAAGAAACCACTGGCCGGCGTTTCTGTTACTTTAGTTGGAGAAAAGAGAGGAACAGTTACGGATGCAGATGGCAGATTTTCAATCAATGTTCCGGCCGGCTCTATCCTTCGTTTCACGTATGTAGGTTATGAGGTAGCAGATGTTCCTGTGAAGAATGACAATAACATTTCAGTTACATTGAAATTGCAGGTTTCCTCCTTGAATGATGTAGTGGTGGTTGGATACGGTACACAAAAGAAGGCAAGCGTTACAGGTGCCCTCAGTACTGTTACCTCAAAAGAAATTTTAAAATCGCCAAACTCAAATATTACCAACAGTCTTATTGGAAGGCTTACAGGTTTGTCGGCAGTGCAACGCAGCGGGCAGCCGGGAAATAATGAAGCGTTAATCAATATCAGGGGTTCTGCAACCTATAATAATAACGCAGCAATTGTGGTGGTGGATGGAGTGGAGCGTTCAGGATTTGGAGATATTGATCCAAACGAAATTGAATCCATTACTGTATTGAAAGATGCTGCATCAACAGCGGTATTTGGTATTAAAGGTGCCAATGGTGTTATTGTTGTTACTACCAAAAGCGGACGGGAAGGAAAACCCCGCATCAGTTATAGTGGTAATATCAGTTTCCAAAGCTATACCGGCATTCCTAAAGCAGTTGATGCTTATACCAATGCCTTATGGATTAACGAAGCAAACAGGAACGATGGCCTTACAGAAACATGGACTGCTGCTGAATTGCAGAAATTTCAAGATGGTTCAGATCCGCTGGGTTATCCTAATGTAAACTGGTTTGATTATCTCACCCGTAAAGTATATACACAAACACAGCATAATATTAATGTAACAGGTGGCACCAAAGTGGTGAAATACTTTGTGTCTGTTGGGTATTTGTTTGAAGACGGGATTTTCAAAAAATTCGAATCACCTTATAATATTAATTCCACGCCTTCTTATTCCAGGTATAATTTCAGATCGAATGTTGATTTTAACCTTAGTAAGAATTTACAGGTAGGGGTACGGTTAGGTGGAAAATTAGGAAAACGTTATCAACCTGCCGGTCTTGCTTCCGGTTCAGGCTCTTTCTCCTATGACAATATTGAAGCAATGATTTCAAGAATTCTGCAAACACCATCATTTGCCTATCCTGTTATGTTACCTGATGGACGTATTGCACAAAACCCCAATGTAGGAACAAATATCTGGAATCCGCTGGCTGTAATAACCAGGTGGGGAACAAGACAGGATGACAACAACACTCTGGAGAGTACATTTAATCTCAATTACAAATTAGATAAGATTACAAAAGGGTTATCGTTTAAAACAGTTTTTGGATATGACTCTTATTTTTCAAGTACTGTGCGGCGTAACGCTGTGTGGGCTGCTTATGTAGTAGACAGACAAACAAAAGCAATTTCTTTATCACCCGACAGACCCCGTGATGAACCATTGAGTGGTTTGATTACTTCCTTCAGCGGATTGATCAACTCAAATCTTCAGACAGGATTTAATTACGACAGAAGTTTTGACAGACATACCGTAACAGGATTGGTATTGTTTAATCGCCAGCTAATCCGTGAGCAGGGTTCAGGATTGAATGCGCCACCAAGAGCATCACAGGGTTTGGTTACAAGAGTTACGTACAATTTTGATAAAAAATATTTTGCAGAATTTAATGCTGCTTATAATGGTTCAGAACAATTTGCCAAAGGAAAACAGTATGGTTTTTTCCCGGCTGTTTCTGCAGGATGGACCATCAGCAATGAAAATTTTATGCAGCGTATTTCATGGATAACATTGCTGAAGATCAGGGGATCTTATGGATTAGTTGGTAATGATAAACTGAATACTCGTTTCTTATTCCTCGATAATTATTCCGTTAATGGATATACGAATTTTACTGATCCTGTTTATTCTCGGCCGGCGAATGGAGTGCAATTCGGGCTTCCTACTTCTTTGGTGAACTACCAGGTAGTTGTTCCCACTTCATTTGGTAATCCGAATGTTACATGGGAAACAGGAACAAAACGGAATATTGGGTTAGAAGCAATTTTTTTTAACAGGAAACTTTCAATTACCGCCGATCTGTTTGATGAAAAAAGGGTGGACATTTTAACCAACCGTGCTTCTGGCTTATTGACTTACGGGCAACTCTATCCTGCCTTGAATATTGGCCAGGTATACAACAAAGGCTATGAAGTAGAAGTGAATTACCAGGGAATGATTGGTAAGGTGAGTTATGGCTTAGTTGGTCAGTTATCTTATGCACGTAATAAAATATTAACCCGTGATGAACCACCCGGAACACCTGAGTATAAAAAACAGGAAGGAAAACCAGTTGGTCAATTCTTTGGATTTTTATCGGATGGCTTTTATGCTTCAGATGCAGATATCGCACAATCACCGGTAAACACTCTGGGTACTGCCCGGCCGGGCGATTTAAAGTATAAAGATTATAACGGAGATGGTAAAATTGATGCTGATGATATTGTTCCGATCGGATTTTCAAGAACACCTGAATATATCTACAGCTTTTCACCAACTGTTTCTTACAAAGGCGTTTCGCTTTCAATTCTTTTTCAGGGTGTGGCCAATGTTAGTTCTGATGTTATTTTGTCAGAACAAAATAACGGGCAGCAGATGTATGAATTTCAGAAGGATCGCTGGACAGCTGATAAAGCAGCTACAGCAAAATGGCCTGCATTGCATTCAAGAGGCAACTCCTATATCAGTTATCGTTTGAACGATTTTATTTTACAGGATGCATCTTATCTCAAGTTAAGAAATGTTGAACTCTCCTGGACATTGCCCCAGAGTTGGATTCAGCATATCAATCTGTCAGGACTCAGAGTTTATCTGTCTGGACAAAACTTATTTACATGGACGAAATACAAAATGTATATCGATCCGGAAAATGTAAACCTGTCTAATACTGATTTTTCAAAACAGTCAATATATCCCACTTCAAGGGTTATCAATTTTGGTGTAAACATTCAACTGTAAAAAAGAAACAATGAAATCGATATATAATATAGTCATTACGCTTATTGCCACAGCGTTATTGACATCATGCACAAAAAACTTTCTTGACAGGGCTCCGAGTGTGAACCTTTCGGAAGATGAGATTTTTAAGAACCCTGTTTTGGCTGCACAATTTGCCGATAATGCATACAATCACCTGGTTGATGAGTATGCACGCTTCAATGCACATCGTGGTACTACCGGCCAGGCTGCAGATGAAGCAGTATCAGGTAATAATGAAGTTTCGATCCGTACTCTTACAAATGGTACTTATCATGATCATTACGAAAGAGGCGGAGCATCTTTAAATGATATTTCAGATGTATGGGCGAGAGCGTA
>JANOIQ010000413.1:0-2098 GCA_031407835.1 Chitinophagaceae bacterium | reverse complement strand
GCTTTGACCAGATGGATCATTGTAAATATTATACGCCACACCATTTTCTTTCAACAGGCGAAGGATTTCAATATTGCGGTTATGTAATTCGTTATATCCTAATTGTTGCAGCGAAGAAAAAAATGTTTGCCAGTCGGGCCTGATATTTTTTCCATCGGGATATAATTCGTTATAGGAACTAAGGGCCGGAATATATTGTTCGAGTAGTGTATTGACAGTTGATTGGTCGGTCATGTAGTATTGTACCAGTTTGGTACAATAAAAATACGGAATAAATCAGGAAGCTGCCTGCCTTATGTAAGCTGTTACTCCGGCAAAAATCAATATAGAACCTAACAATGCAATGATTTTTATCAGTTGATAAATAGTAAGCGATTAATAAGAGGTATCAGTTAAAAGTTTGTCCAGGCAGTTCCGGTTTCTGCATCGAAACCATACTTGTTTGAAACGGTTGGAGATCCTGTTTTACCTGTTTGATAATAAGTCCACCCGATTCTCGTAGCCTGCAGACTCACAGTAGTTGTCATTGTGCCATTGCAGCCCATTGCTTCTGCACAGGATAGTACCCTGATTTTTTCCATTTTAATAAAGTAAACAGGTTGTGGGGTATAAGATCCGTTGACTGTCTGCATTACATTTACCTGTCCATTCATCAGGAACTCACCAGTAGCCAATGCTCTTTTTAAATCGGCAGATGCACCTGTAATGTTCATGGTAAAACTGAATTGTGTGTTGTTTTTACCTCCTGAGCTTGTTGAAAGACCCTGCATCCATCGTTCAAAACCTTTTGTCATTGCATCACCATTAATTTGTTTGCCGCCTGCATCTGTTAGTTTGATATACACATCCTGTTTTTGAGCAGTTGCAAAAACGGGGATTAAGAAAAGGAAGAAGATAATTGTACGCATGATGATTACTTTAAAGTGATTTTTTGATTTACCAATTGAAAATGTTCGTTTATAAATTATAATCGGAAAACTCTTATTACTCAATCTTTCCGTAAGCTTTGTCATCGAGCCATAAAATCCGAAATCCTTTTATACAGGAGAAATAAGCATTGAAGGTTCTTGGCTTTCCTTCCATATCAGAAAATGAAATCTGCCAGTTACTTGGTAACGAAAATTTTCCATTTGATTTTGCACTTTGAAATTTAATGTTTCCAACCATACCACTGGCAACACCCAAATCCCAATTGTAGGTATTGCCTGTTGTAAACAGAAAGTTTTCTGCCGAAGCATGTGTTGCAGTGCCAGCATCAAAACCAGTATAGGCATTTACATATTGAACAGACCCGGTGAAATTATTTGTCCATTTGCCTGTAAGATCAGAAGCTGAAATAGCAAACCTGTTACGAAAAGCCATATTTTCCATTTTTTCCCAGCCATAGGTTGTTTGATGATAGGCACCAAATTCCTGTTCAAAAGAATTTTTATCAGCAGTTATAAACTCCAGATATTTTCCACTACCGTTGGAGTAATTCATTTTAAATAAAACTACATGAACTGCTTTGCCAGTTGTTTTTTCAATCATATCAGCTTCTGCAAATTCAATGGATTGCCAGCCGGTAATTGGCTTAAACTCAAAATTTGAAGCACTGCTGTATCGGGGAGCTACTAAAATATTCCAGGCATTTTTTAATCCTTCCATTACAACTGAATTATAAGCATCGGCCTGCTTATTCGGGTAATGAATAAGCACTTTAATATTTTGTTTTGTTACTTCCACCCAGTCATTTTGTACAGTGCTGGTCCATCCATCATCGAAGTTGGTGGTAGTAAATGCAAACCCGGAATTTGTAACAGGAGTGATTGGTTGTTGCACAATTTCAGTCTGGTTTGTCTTTACAACTTCAGTCTGGTTAGTTTGAATAACCGGCTCAGTTGTTTGCTGTGTTTGATTTGTTCCTGTTGGTGCAGTTTGAATTGTGCCGGTATTATTTCCCTGTCCGCTTTGTACAGGAGCAGAAGCAGCTTCTGCAAAATAAAGTCCCGTCTCTTTTGCATTCATTGAGAAATACATAATGAGATGGCGGCTGTCTTTTTGTAACCAGGCATATTTTTTATCGCCTTCAACAACTGAAATAACCCATCCGAGGTCA
>JANOIQ010000366.1:0-5764 GCA_031407835.1 Chitinophagaceae bacterium | reverse complement strand
TACCATCACATTAATAAAGATGAGCATCATGAGTGAATCGCCATCCTCGCCAAACCGTATTTTCTTTCTTTGTTCTGCCTGCATGTAACTCATAGATCAATCATTTATCAGTAAAACGTTTTGCGGTTGTTTTTGTTCCAGAACAGAACCAGAATAAACCCTGCAACTGCACCTCCAAGATGAGCAAAATGTGCAATATTATCTCCTTGAATTTTTGCTATTCCCCCAAATAAATCAATTGCCATCAATGCGGGAATAGCAAATTTCGCTTTAATTGGGATAGGAATAAACATCATAAACAGTTCAGTATTCGGAAACAGATATGCGAACCCGACCATCAACCCCATAATTGCCCCTGATGCGCCAACAGCAACTGTAAAATGTCCAACCAGTAACTGTGCTATTCCAGCTGCTAATCCACAAATAATATAGAACTGAAGAAATTTTTTCGAACCCCAGAAATTTTCAAGTATTCTTCCAAACATCCAAAGAGTAAACATATTGAAGAATATATGCATGAACTCAATTCTGCCAAATGCATCTACCGACGCATGCATAAACATGTGTGTTACTAATTGCCAGACTTTAAAATTCCCTGTATCAATACCCCACAATGCGCCCCATACTTCTAATGGGATTCCTTGTCTACTGAAATAAATTTGTGCAATCCATACTACAATATTAATTGCCAGCAGGTTTTTAACAACAGGTGGTATACCATTAATTCCCCTATACTGAGTCATTCTTTTCTTTGTTTATTATTCGAAAGTAGAAAATTATCCTTTTACATTAATTGAACAAACATATAAGCTTTAACTCCTCAGTATTAAAGCAGCTACATTTTCAATATGATGGGTGTGTGGAAACATATCAACCGGCTGCAACTGTTCTACCGCATATTTCCCGTTCAGCAGTTGCAGATCCCTTGCCTGTGTGGCTGGATTACAGCTTACATATACAATACGTGGAGCAGCAATATCCAGCAATTTTTTCACCAGTTTTTCATGCATACCTGCCCGGGGCGGATCGGTAATAATCACATCGGGCCGGCCATGAGCTGCAAAAAAACCGTCATCACAAACATCAATTACATCGCCGGCATAAAAGGAAGTATTGGTTAAGCCATTTACGGATGCATTCTCCTTTGCATCTTCAATGGCTTCTGCTATTGCTTCCACGCCTATAATCTTTTTCGCTCCCTTACTGCAAAAAATGCCAATGCTGCCGATGCCGCAATACAGATCATACAGGGTTTCGTTACCGGTTAGTTGCGCAAAGCTCCTGGTTACTTTATATAACTCCTCACCTTGTTTGGTATTGGTTTGAAAAAACGATTTGGGACCAATCTTGAAAACAAAATCTTCCAGCTTCTCTGTTACATAACCATTGCCAAAATAGGTTTGCGGCTGCAGATCATAAATACTATCGTTCCATTTTGGGTTGATAGTATAAAGCAGGGTGGTAATTTCAGAAAACTCATTCAGCAAAGCATCAAACAATAATTTACGGTTAGCTTCATCATCATGACCAAATGTAATGTTCACCATCACCTCTCCTGTTGTTGTTATACGAAAGATCATTGTACGCAACCATCCTTCATGTGCACGGATATCATAAAACGTAAACTGATGCCGTTTTGCAAACTCCCTTACAAAATTGCGGATCGCATTATTCGGCTCCTGCTGCAGGTAGCAGGTTTCAATATCAATCACTTTATCAAAAATACGGGGAATGTGAAAGCCAAGAGCCCCAGCGAAATCCCCCTCTAACGAACTCTGTTCCCAACTATCGCTTTGCTCAGTTGCCCCGGAAGGGGAGACTTTTGAACCCTCTGAAAGTTCAGCAGCCTTCTCTCTTTCAACATCTCGTTTCAATAATTCTTCTCTTGTTAAGTAACGTTTATTGCTGAAGGTGTATTCTAATTTGTTTCGGTAGTACTTGGTTTGTTTTGCACCAATAATTGGCAGCAAGGCCGGTAATTCAATCCGGCCGATGCGTTTCAGGTTCTGTTCCACTTCACGTTGCTTATACTCGAGCTGTTTTTCATAAGGCAGCATCTGCCATTTACAGCCTCCGCATAATCCAAAATGATCACAGAACGGAATAGTACGATCAGCAGAATACGAATGAAAATGAACAGCCCTTCCTTCGGCCCAGTCTTTTTTGCTTTTCCCAACCTGAATATTCACCACATCGCCGGGCACTGCACCTTCAATAAAGATCACTTTCCCATCAACACGGGCTATCGATTTGCCTTCTGCTGCATAATCTTCAACCATTACCTGTTCCAGTATCCTGATTTTATTTTTCTTTCTCACGGCGCAAAGGTAACAATAGGACAGTTGGCAAATCGTTAACAGGTAGAGAAAGGTTTTTGAATAACTTTACCCATCTTATGCGAATGAAAACGGTACTCTTTTCCTTCCTTTTACTGGTCAGCAGTTTTTGTGCGTTTGCGCAGGGTTATCAGCTCACCGTTCACTATAAACCGGTAGAGAAGGGTTATTTATATCTCGGCTATTATTTTGGTGAGAAAAAATATGTACAGGATTCGGCCATTCTGCAACCAAACGGCCAGGCAATTTTCAGCGGAGCTGAAAAACTCACCGGCGGTCTTTACATTATTGTTGACCCGGAAAAGAAAAAATTCTTCGACATCCTTATTGACAAAGAACAGCAGTTTCAACTAACAATTGATACAGCCACTTTTATTATTTCCAGCATAACCGGCTCCACCGAAAATAGTTTCCTGGAAGATTATAAGTTCGCAACGAATCAGTTTTACCGCAATTACCAGGGCTGGCAAACAGAACTTGCATCAGCCAAAACAAAAAAAGACAGTGTTGCCATTCAGCAAAAAATGAATGGAGTTGCTATTGCTTCGCAGCAATGGAGAGATAGTTTTACAATTACACATCCTGAAAGTTATTTATCGCTATTGTTCCGTTTGATGAAAGAACCGGTTTACAGCATAAGAGATGCTAAATCAAAACAGGACAGCATCAATGCATTTTATAATTATAAAAAACAATACTGGCAGGATATTTCATTTGCAGATGACCGGTTGTTGCGTACTCCCATGTTTGAGCAACGTTTAAACCGTTATATGGAAAGTGTTGTTTTCCGTCACCCCGACAGTATTAAAGTGGAGCTGGATAAATTTATTCTGTACAGCCGCAGCAGTAAAATCATGTTCCGTTATTTCATTAATAAGTTTACCAATGATTATATGAATCCCAAATACATGGGGCTGGATGTGGTGTTCCTGCATTTGTTTGAAAAATATTATATCACAAACCAGGTTGATTGGCTGGAGAAAAAAGATAAAGACCTTGTATTTAACCGTGCTTACAGTTTAATGGGCAACATTGTTGGTGAGCCGGCAGCTGAATTAAATTTATTGGACACACTGGATAAAAAAGTAAACCTGTATTCCATTAAATCGCCTTACATCATTGTTGTTTTCTGGGATCCCGATTGCAGTCATTGCAGGGAACAGGTGCCAAAGCTCGACAGTATGTACAGAAGTACCTGGAAAAAACAGGGAATTCAAATGGTGGGTGTATTAACAGATACAGTTAAAACAGATCTTACTAAACTTTCATTGGTAAAAACTGCCTGGACAAAATACATCCGTGAACATCAGCTGGAAGGTTGGGTGCATTTATATCAAACGCCCCAAATGAAACAGGCAGAAGCAAAAAACAATCTTCCCGGCTTCAGGCAAACCTATGACGTATATCAAACCCCTACAATATATTTGCTTGATGAACAGAAACGGATCGTAGCCAAAAAGATCAGCCCCGAACAGGTTGATGAGTTTCTGCAATTCAAACGCAATAATAAAACAAACCAGCATCCTTAACCAGAACTTATGCGTAACATTCTATTGATCGTTTTTATGGCTGCTGCTTTCAGCAGCCAGTCTCAAACACTATTTACTTACGGCACAGCCAAAGTTGATCAGAAAGAATTCTGGCGTGCCTACAGCAAAAACAATAACGGAGCAACCGACGAAAAATCCATCCGTGAATATCTCGATCTGTTCATCCGGTTTAAATTAAAAGTACAGGCTGCAAAAGATGCGAAGCTGGATACCTTACCTGCTATTAAAAATGATATTGCCGGTTTCCGTGCACAGATTCTTGAGCAATTTCTGCGCAATCAGAGTACAGGTAAGGATATTATTACGGAAGCAGTTGAACGCAGTAAAACAGAAATTGAAGCTGCACATATTTTTGTTGCGTATGATAAAGACAGTACAAAAGCAAAAGCTCAAATTGATAAAGCTTACCAACAATTGCAGTCCGGTGCTGATTTTAAAAAATTAGCAAGAGAGCTATCAACCAATGCTTATGTACTGTCAACAGAAGGATATATCGGTTATGTGTCTGTATTTTCATTGCCGTATAATTTAGAAACTATTTTATACGCATTACCCGCAGGTTCTTATTCAAAGCCAGTGGCAGGTATAAATGGGTATCATATTCTGAAAGTGATGAGCAAACGAAATTCAGCAGGAACATTGAAAGTTGCACAGATTTTAATCGCAACTCCTGCCAATGCAACTGTCGAAGAAATTGCTGCTGCAAAAACAAAAGCACAAACAGTTTACCAGCTTGCAAAAAAAGGAGACAAGTTTGAAGACCTTGCACTGCAGTACAGTGAAGATAAAATGACCTTTCAAAATGGGGGCTTACTGCCCGACTTCAGCTTTACAAAGTTTGATGCAACATTCAGCAAAGCTGCTTTTGGTTTGCAGAAAGATGGCGACATCAGTGAACCTGTGCAAACATCAGCAGGGTTTCATATCATCAACCGCATTTCATTAACACCTGTTAAAACAGATATCAGCGATCCGTTATTGCTGCAGGAGTATACTGATAAAGTAAGCAATGATTCCCGTATCAATATTGCCAATGCACGCATGAAAGAACAAATGCAGAAAGCAAGCGGTTACAAAGCATTGCCTTACAATGAGCAACAGTTATGGACATTAACAGACACGATGCTGAAAGCAAAAAACTATGCTTCCTTTTTTAAAGCCAATCAGCAAAAGCCATTGTTCTTATTAAAAGATAAAACAGTTACCGTATCTGATTGGTTGAGGTTTGTAAAGAGTCAGCAAACAAACCCCAATGCCAAACTGCAGCTCGATTATAAAAATGTAATGAAGCAGTTTGTGGAAACAACAGCTGAACAGTATTACAAAGACAGACTTGAAACAATGAACGAAGACTTCCGCTACCAAATCAAAGAATTCAGTGAAGGAAGTTTACTGTTTGAAGTAATGGAGCGGAAAATATGGAGCGTGGCTCCGGCTGACAGTGCTGGCCTTGTAACCTTTTACAAAGCCAACAAAACAAAATACAAATGGCAGCCCAGTGTAAATGCAATTGTATTTAACTGTTCAGATACATCTGTTGCCAACAGGGCTTTGCTGCTGATGAAACAAGACCGATTGAAATGGAAAGATTATATGGAAGGTTTTAACGGAACAGCTTTAGCCGACAGCGGACGCTTTGAATTCAATCAATTACCTGTAACAGAACAGCGTGATTTTAAAACGGGAGCATTTACTCCTGTTGTTACCAATACCAATGATGGTTCTTCTTCTTTCTGTTATATCGTTAAAGTGTATAATACAGAAGACCAGCGCAGCTTTGATGAAGCCAAAGGTTTGGTGATTAACGATTACCAGTTGTTGCTTGAAGAACAGTGGATCAGTCAGCTGAAAAAGAAATACCCGGTAAAGGTGAATGAA
>JANOIQ010000339.1:0-5597 GCA_031407835.1 Chitinophagaceae bacterium | reverse complement strand
GTAACACAAATATTAAACGTACCATTCGTTGTAATAGGTGTTGCAACTGTATTTGGATAAATAACCCTGATATAATAAGTTGTTCCAGGAGAATAATCTGTAAAATCTAAATTTAATGAAGTAGGTCCCGCTGTTTGAAGTGGAGAACAGGTTACAAGAGATAAACCACCGCAGGTTCCCTGGTAAATTTCTATCTGCCTTCTGGTAAAATTTGTACCGTAATTTGAAAGAGTAACTCTGTGTGTTGAACTTGTTGCAGTAAAGCTATACCATACATCATATAAATTTCCTGTTGCACAACCCGCAGGTACACCACTGCTGATAGTGGCACCAACTAAAGTACCGGGAGTATTTGTACAGGATGCCCCTGGTGTTAAATTAATAGCACCGCTGCAATTATCATTTAATTCATACCAGCTCATAATAGCCCGCAGTGTATTTGTTACTGTTGTAGTCATTGTTTGTCCGGTATTACCAGTGGCACCGGCAGTTGCCTGAAGATTATAAGCTGCTGTATGAGATTGATTTGTTACTGTTAAATTACGGTATTGAGCAGATAAGGATGCTTTACTCCATCCGGTACCACCACCTGTTAAAGTTCCCCATGTTGTATTTGCGGCATTACCCCAAAATGCCATCGTAACAGTATTGGGCAATGTAGTTGTTACGCCTGTAATAGTACTGGGGTTTGTATTACTTATTGCAGTTGTTATTTGTGCAATATTTACGCCCCATAAACTATTGGCAGTTGTAGGCCGGTACACATACATAACTACAGTTAAATTACTTAAATTTCCTGCACCTGCTGTTACAGATGGGTTTGCAGGCCAGTTGTTACCATTATACCGGCACCATGATATGAAATAACTTTGATTGGAACCTGAAGTTGTAGCACCAGCATTCCATGTTTGGCCACCGGTTGCACTCATTGATAGCGTAACGGTTCCCCTGTACTGCCCATAAATTATCACTAAATCACCCGCAAGCATAGAAGCAGGGGGAGCCACTGCAACAGTTGGTCCAAGGGACAGGCCACCATCAGCAGGTGTTGAGCCTACGCCAAAAAAAGTTGGTTGCGCATACGACGATGCAATGGAGAATAAAAAAAGTAGAAACGTAAGCAAAAAAGATTGCTTGGTTTTTACAAACGGGTATGCGGTATTGGATGGTTTTGTGGCTTTCATAATACAGGATAATAACATGCAAGTAACTCATTTTTTCATGTATATGCAATAAGCGTTAACCCTTAATCTTTTTGTATTTTTTTCCGGAATATACTCGTAAAATTACCTGTGTGTTTTACGTTATTTGTTTAATATGAAAAAATGAAACCGCCTGCTTACATTTTCTACAGTACTTTATTGATAATACCGGATGATGATGTTACCTGTAAAATATAGGTAGCCCTTTGCAGATACTGAAACCATGGAATGATGATTGTACTGTTTACGTTTCCTATAGAGTAAGTATATCCATTTCTTGTTGTATCTCTTCCTAAATTAAAGCGGATTGTTTTGTTTGATGAGATATAAATTGCCTGATCATCACCGCCTGCATCAGTAAATGATTTATATACCTTCCCCTCATTGGTCAGCAGTTTCAATGAATTATTAACGTAAGTAAGATTAGCTGGAATTGTATCATTATACCTTACACGATAGATATAATTACCTGAACCTGCATACACAAAAAGTGACAAACGTATTTCTAATTCGTAGCCGGGTACAACAGTTCCGCCGGCAGGCTTGGTTATATTCACAAAGCTTTTCCCAACAAGCATATTCGCCTGTGCATACGCATGACTGAACCATAAAAACTGGAGAATAGTTATATAAATATGAAGACAATGCTTCTTCATAAGGATTGGAGTAGGGGTTGGTTTTGTTTACATTAAAAAGCCAACTGTCTAAATTACATCATCAAAAAGGGGAAACGAATACGATTCTGCAGCCCTGATGGTTTTCACATATTTGCTAAATGAACTACACTAAAAAAAGAAGAAAGGAAGCTTCCTGATAAATTTCCACTACTTAGCAGAAATCAAAGTTTAACAAATTTGAAAGATTGTACATTTTCACTGTTATCAACAGGTATTAAATAGAGAATATATAGTCCGTTACTCAAATGGCCAATCTTAACAGATCGATTAAGATGGTCTACATTTTCTGAGTACATAAACCTGCCTGCATAATCATATACTTTTGCAATATACCTGACTGTGGAGTTAATATTATTTATCAGAAGATACTCTTTTACCGGATTTGGGCCGATATATATAACATGTGTACTTCCAATCACTACCCGTTTAATATCTGAGTTTAAAGATTGTGAAGTACTTGTAATTTTCTTAATTCTGTAATAATGGCTGCCGTCTTTAATGTCTTTATGTAAAAAATAATAAGAAGCTGTTTCATTAGTGCCTGGATTCTTTTTAGGCACAAAATAAATAGGTTTCAATTGTTTACTGTCTGTACCATATTCCACCCAATAACCTGACACATCCTCTCCTTCACCAGACTCCCAAGTTAATTGCGTTTTCCCATCTAATGGGTTTGCTTCAAATTTCATAAATGAACTTGCCAGTACAGATCTGGGAAATGTACAGGAAGTAAGGTCATCACCATAACCATTGGGCAAAGTGCCAATAATGGTTAAAGATGATGTTACAGTAGACAATTCGTATAGCTTATTGCGATATGCACTACTATCTGCAGGAATGGAAAACGAGCCTGTTGATAAATACAAACGACCACTTGAATTAAATGCTATTCCTGTAAAACCCACACCTCCTCCCGGAATAGCCTTTTTTGGAATTTTAATATGCACAGTTATACTTGCAACAGGTGTTGTTGGTATAGGGGCATCAATTTTATATAATGCATAATTGGATGTATTTGAGCTCAGCATCCACAAATTCCCATCCCCGTCAAATGTCATATCACCAGAATTTAAACTGTTAATATCTGTAACGTCTGTCGCTGTACTATCAACAAATGTTTGCGTAATCAATGTCCATGTGTTTGTTCCAATACTGTAATAATATAAAGCGGCAGCATTTTTTAGATAACCCATTCCGGTTGTAGCGCCAGGAAATATAAAATAATATCCGGTGCCTGCAGAATTCATTGTTCCAGATCGGATTTTTTGACCGGTTGGAAAAGGAAGAGTAGGGGTTGCAGGATTAGCCAATGACACTTTAGATCCTGTAGTTGGATTATAAGAAACAAACTCAGTAATACCTGCACCTGCCTGATTAAAAAAATAAAAACGTCCGTCAACTGAACAAAAACCTACTCCATTTGCATTACCAGAACCTGATGCCGGAACACCAATTAGAGTTGTACCCGCATTATTACTATTGATGCCAACTATTTGACCCGACCCTCCAGCTATAATTGAATTAAGCCCATAAACAGTGTCTACATTATTACTGCAATACTGAGCGTTGAGGTTAAATTGTGTTACCAAACAAAACAATAAAAGAAAATAAAATGAGCTTTTCATAACGAACGGGTTTAAAACAAAAAAGAAATCACCAGCCTTTATTGCACGATAAGGTTTTGTGCAAGTTTTACTCCATTACCATGAATGACGATATAATAATTTCCGGTTGCAGCATGGCTCAAATTGATTTGTTCCGTGCTTACATATTCATTTGCAATAGAAATGTTTTTTTCAAAAACCTGAAGCCCGTTGCTGTGAAGTATGGTTAACTTATACCGGCCGGGCTTTAAACCATTTAATGAAACATTAATTATTCGGTTCGTTACCGGGTTGGGAGTAACTGACATGCTTGTAATTCCGGGTACTGAATTTTTAACGGCAATTATATTACTGTATTCAAATGACCCATCATTCATTACTGCTTTAATTCTATAGGAAGCCGTATTCACTGTATATTCAGCATCTGTCCATTTATATTTTTTGGATTGATTGGAAATAATTTTCCCTGCGCTGTTAAATGAATTACCAGTTGTTGATTTTTCAATTTCATAATAGTTCATCTCTGCATCATCTTCATTTTCCCAGAAGAGTGTTGTATGATCAGAATATTTTTTTGCTGATAAGCTTACAAACTTTACAGGCAGCGTTGATAATAAAGGAAATTCCATAACAGATGCGGCCATTAATATAGCACCAAAACCATGCGGATGTGTTGTACCGGGTACATCAACGGATGCTAATGATGCATAATTTGCAGCCGAAGTTTGTACACCTGTGGCCGGGCAAAAGTCATTAATTTTCGGGTAAGTATCAGTATGAATGGTAATTTTTGCGTTGCCTGTATTTTTTAAAAAGTCCCAGGCCTTCTGTGCAACGGGTAAATATGAATTACTTAACCATCCATTATCAACACCTGTTTTTAACGTATATATAAACATGGCACTACCCGAAGTTTCAAGATAATTATTGGTTAATCCTGTACCCCTGTCAACCACCTGGTACCATAACCCTGTTGCTGCATCCTGGTAGGTTTGTATTCCGATTGCAAGATTTTGCAATGCTGTAATTAATTGGGCACGTTTGGGGTGAGCAACGGGCACATACTTTAAAATATCAACCATGGCCATTGTAAACCAACCCATTCCCCTTGACCAAACCTCAGATGAATTTCCAGTTACGGGATCTGCCCATGCTTCAGTTTTTGTAGGATTCCATGCATGCCTGATTAAATGACTTGCCGGATCGTATAACTGATTATAGATAAAAAGTGTTTGATTTACTGCTGTATCAATGGCGGCATTATCGCCAAACAAACTGCCATATTTTGCTAAGAACGGATGCAGCATATACACTCCGTCAATGAGTATAATATTGTTATAAAGTCCATTGTTTTTATGCCAGAATATATTTCCGATAGCGGTTTTAGGATAAGTGGCAGAGGCACCAACAAATATATTACGGGTTGTTGTCGCAGCTGTTTGATACTTTGCAGTCCCCAATTTTTCATATAAAAATAAGCAGGATATGGCCGGGTGAGCTTTATCAAGACTGACAATTGCCTGAGAAATAACTCCGCTTCCATTTACATAAACATCAATATATGCCTGAATATAATCTCTGTACGATACAGAATCAGGAACCTGGTTAAATACCTTTTCCATTCCATGTGTAATAATACCATTTGAATATTCCCATCCCTTATTTGTAAGTGTATTAATGGTGGGAGTATACCTCACCCGTATTCCGGTTGAAAACTTTGCAGACCATGTGTCTGCTGAAGTTTGAGAGATACTGACAGATGGCGCAAGAAGTAAATAAAAAAAAACTGAAAAGGTTGTTTTCATAAGGATGGATTTTTGAATTGGCAAAACGAAAAATGAAAAACTGTGTTAGCAGTTGTCTGTCTATTGTTTTATTACTGAATAAAATAGCAGATCCTCTTCATTCTGAATTTTATACTGCCAAATTGATTAAAGTATAATTTGGCTTCTAAAAATCAGGAAGCATCTGTGGGCAGGTGAATAATATTTGTAAGTAAAATATTATACACCCATTATGAGGTTGGAATTGTAACTAAAAATCTTATGTAAGGTAGGCTACTTATAGGTATTCTGTATGCAAAAAAACACTTAGTTTTTAAAATAACCCAATGG
>JANOIQ010000326.1:0-3668 GCA_031407835.1 Chitinophagaceae bacterium | reverse complement strand
TCTTAATCTTCAGTGTACGGAGGTTGTGATGCAGATCAATGATGTAATCATAGTTTTCTTCTTTCAATTCATGCATCAGCAAATCAAGATTATCCTGCAGATAATAAAACTTGTCGATGTACGGATTCGATGAAATGACTTTGTGAAAACTAAATTTAGTGAGATAATGAATTTCAGCATCGGGAACCTGCTGTTTCAAACAACGAACAACGGGGGTGGTTAATACGATATCACCAATAGATGAAAAACGAATGACGAGAAATTTAAGCCCCCTCCGCCCCCTAAAGGGGGAACTTGTAACTGCTTCTATATTTTCTGACGCATCACTCATATTGTGTTTTATTATCTCCTTCAGGCGTTAGGTCTTTTAAGGAAGCATCTCCTCTCCTTCTGCATAATTCAGATCCTTATGAAAAGTTTCTTCAGTAAAATAAGCAGCAATCAATGTAATGCCAATAACAACAACACCTGTAACAATTCCGCTTTTTGTTAAATTCCAGCCCCATGACTTTTGAAATAAATTCAGGAACATGAGGTTAATTAAAGGCAATGCTCCCCGAACCATATTGGGAATTGTAGTTGCAGCAGTTGCCCGCAGATTGGTTCCAAACTGTTCGGCACCCATTGTTACAAATATGGCCCAGAAGCCTGTACTGAAACCAAGCAATGCACAGATAGTATACATGGCGGCATCAGAATTATTCAACGGTGAAAAGAACAGTGCTACAGAAATAATCGTCAATGCATAGAAAAGATACAATGCTTTTTTCCTGCTTTTGAAGTACTGACTTACAAAGCCAATCAGGATATCGCCGATTGCAATGGCTGCATAAGCAAACATAATTGCTCTTCCGGAATCAATCGTTATACTGCCAAACATTTCTTTGCTGAACCTGTCACTTTGATTAACTAAAATACCAATTACATACCATGTAGGTAAGCCAATTAGAATGGCCAATATATATTTACGAAAGCGGGTTGCATTGTTAAAAAACATCAACACATTGCCACGGCTTATGTTGGTTTGTTTTACTTCTTTAAACATGCCGCTTTCAGCAACGCTAACCCGAAGAAGAAGTAACACTATACCAAGCCCTCCCCCAATTTTATAACAAAGACGCCAATCATCTGTGAGCTGATATGTGAAATAAGCAAACACTGCCCCAAATAAACCAATGCCTGCTACCAACGAAGTACCAATACCCCGTTTATTTTTTGGAAGCAGTTCACTTACCAATGTAATTCCGGCACCCAGCTCACCAGCCAATCCAATACCCGCAACAAATCTTGCATAAGCATAGTGATCAACTGTTGTAACATAACCTGTAACAAAATTGGCAATAGAGTATAACAGAATAGAACCAAAGAGTACACTTAATCTTCCTTTTTTATCACCAAGCACCCCCCAGAGAATACCACCTATTAACAAACCCACCATTTGCCAGTTAATGACTTTAGTGCTATCTGCTAAAATAGTAACCTCGGTGGAGCCTACGCCAAGCATACTCGCTTTCTTTACAATAGTAAACAGCAGCAGATCATAAATATCTACAAAGTAGCCAAGCGCTGCCACTACAACAGCAAGTGAAAAAACAGAATTTGAATTGCGGGCAGGCATTGTGCGATTATGATTCTGATTTACTTTTAGGTTTCTCCGCTTTTTTACCAAAAATAAATTGCCAGAGTACAGGAGCAGTTGTAACCGCAATGATGATAATTACAATCAGCTCCAGTTTGTCTTTTAATTCAATACCAAACTGGTTCTTCACCCATATTTGTAAGAAATGACCTGCAAAAATCATGGTTATTACCCATGCCACACAACCAACAATGTTGTAATACATAAATTTTTTCTTATCCATTTCAACTATGCCTGCAATGATGGGTGCAAATGTGCGGATGAATGGAAGAAATCTTGCAAAAACAATTGCACCGCCGCCATGCTTCTCATAGAAATCATGAGCTTCATGCAGGTAACGCTGTTTAAAAATGAAATTATCTTTCCAGCTATACATAGCATGCCCAACTTTCTTACCTGTCCAGTAGCCGGCAAGATTACCGAGTATACCGGCAGCAGAAATTAAAGCGCACAGGATCAATAAATCAAGCCACTCATTTTGCACTGCTCCCAATCCAATCAGTTTCAGAAATTCATGCGCAAGGTTACCGCTGTAAATTCCGGCAACAAATAATAAACTGTCACCCGGAAAGAAAAAACCAAACAGTAATCCGGTTTCAGCAAAAACGATAAAGAGCAACAGCCATAATCCGCCGTACTTAATATAAAACATGGGAGTAAGAAGATCTTTCCATGTAAAATTTTTATTCATGGAAATAGTTACACCTTCTGTTACATCTGAAACAGCAATTTTTGTTTCTTTATAATCAATTGCAGTAAACGAAACTGAATCAGTTCCTGCAAATTCAATACTCGCAAATCCGTCTTTGCCAGTTTTATATTCTTTGCCATTAACTGAAAACTCATCAACCGGTGCTTCGTACTGATTAAACACTTTTACTTTTATCTGTTGGGCATTCACACTTCCCCAATACATAATACTGATCAAACAACCTATCAATCTGAACTTCATTCTTATAAGTTTATTTACGTTCCTGAATTTTTTGAAATAATTTATACTGCGGCAGCTTCCTGACCATCGCCCAGTTCACCTTCCCACTTGCTTACTACAGATGTTGCCAATGCATTACCAACCACATTTGTCATGCTTCTGAACATATCGCAAAAATGATCGATTGGTAAAATCAAAGCCACACCTTCAGGCGGAATATTGAACATGGCACAGGTTGCTAATACCACAACTAATGATGCTCTTGGTACACCTGCAATTCCTTTACTGGTTAACATCAACACCAGTAACATCACCAACTGTGTTGCCAAATCAAGATGCACACCATAGGCCTGTGCAATGGCCAGACTGGCAAAAGTCATATACATCATACTGCCATCAAGATTAAAGGAATAACCCAGCGGTAATACAAAGGCAACAATTTTATCCTTGCAACCAAATCGTTCAAGCTCTTCCGTGAGTTTGGGGAATACCGCTTCGCTGCTGGTTGTACTGAAGGCAATTAACAGAGGGCCCCAAATCCGTTTCAACAACACTCTTATTCTTGCACCCAGGATCAAATACCCTACTACAATCAGCAATGCCCATAAAATAGCAATCCCAAGCAGAAAGTATAAAAAGTAAATAAGATAAAACTGGAAGATGCCAAGTCCTTTTGCAGCTACAACAGCAGCCAATGCACCAAACACACCCACCGGTGCAAAGTTCATAACATAATTCACCATCTTCAGAATAATGTGCGATGCTACATCCAATGCCTTTACCAATGGTTTGGTATAATCGCCAATGGCGGCAGCCGCAACACCAAAGAAAATAGAGAAAACAACAATCTGCAGAATTTCATTGGTGGCCATTGCTTCAAACAAACTCTTTGGAATAATATGCTCCACAAAATTCTGCAGGGAAAAAGTAGTTGTTTTTGTTAACAGGTCTTTTACGCCTTCTGTATCGGCCTGGCTGAGATCAATATAAGTGCCGGGTTTAAATACATTCACCAGCAACATCCCTAATAATAAAGAAGCAAGCGATGCGGTAATGAACCAAAGCAATGCCTTACCCCCTACTCTTCCTACAGCTTTC
>JANOIQ010000278.1:0-2146 GCA_031407835.1 Chitinophagaceae bacterium | reverse complement strand
TCCAATCCGTGGGCAATACCACTGCCTAATGCATAAATATTTTTTAAGATAGCGGCAAATTGTACGCCATACACATCGTCATTGATAACTGTGTTGATGTAATAATTTTTAAACTGATCAGCTATCCACTGTGCTGTTTTATCGTGCAGACCGGTAAAAGTTAGATAGGATAATTTTTCAGATGCTACTTCTTCAGCATGGCAGGGACCCATGATGGTATAATAATCATTGATATCAAATTCAAACTCATTTTTCAAATAATCATTCAATAACAGATTCCTGCCCGGAATAATCCCCTTAATGGCGGAGATAATTTTTTTTCCTGTAAAAATATTTTTCGGTAACCCACCCAATACTTCTTCTGCATAAGCCGATGGAATAGCGAGAATAATATATTCGGCCTGTTGAATAGTTTCAACCAGGTTTGTACTCAGCTGCAGCAGTTCCGTTTTAAAGGAAGCAGAACGCAGGTAACTTGGATTATGACCATATTTTTTTACATGATCAACAATATGCTGATTCCGTACAAACCAACTCACCGCCACTTTATTGTCGTTTAAAATCTTTGTCAACGCTGTTGCAAAGCTTCCACTGCCAATCATGGCAAACTTATTTTTCACTTCTTCGTTCAAGCAGTTCTTTTTTTTTGATAACATCTAAAGTAAACCCAAATTTTTGCTACTGCAAAATTCATTTAAAAAAGAAACCCGCCTTTTGGCGGGATTCTTCAACTTCTTATTTCAATTATTTGTCTTCATACACCTTATCTTTTGGCACCACTTTCACCTTCATACCATCCTTCAGTGTTTTGCTGATGGTGTTATAAGGAGCGCTGATCACCTCATCTCCTTCTTTTATTCCACTCATCACTTCAATATATTCATTGTCCTGAATGTTTGTTCTGATGGCAATTTTCTTTACTGTACCATCTTTCTGTATGATGAAAACCACTTCTTCCATTTCATCAGTTAATACAGCATTCTCTGTTGCAGAAGCATCCTGGCCCTGTGCTTTTTTCTTATCCTGCTCTTCTTTTACTTTTGTTTTTGATACCTGTTCATTTTTATCTCTTGTTGTTACAGCAAGAATTGGAACAGCTACAATGTTTTCATGTTTTGTAGTCATGATGTCGGCACTTGCACTCATCCCCGGGCGGAAAGGAAGATTCTTTCCTTTAGTTGGGTCAATTAAATCAGCATAAGAAGCCGGGTCGATACGGATATAAACTTTATAGTTGGTAACATCACTTGTAGATGTTGTTTGCTGCTGGGCAGAAGTACTGCTGCTGGAAATCTGTGTAATTACACCTTTAAACTTCCGGTCGTTGTAGGCATCCACTTCAATAATAGCACTGTCACCAATCTTTACTTTCGGAATATCATTTTCACCTACATCTACTCTTACTTCAATCTTTGTCATATCAGCCACACGTAAAATCTCCGTACCCAAACTGAAACTGTTACCTGCTACACGTTCGCCTTTTTTAACAGCGAGTAACGACACAATTCCATCCATTGGCGAAATAACTGTTGTACGTGACAGATTTTTGTTTGCTTCGGTTAAACTTGCCTGTGCACTCTGTACACCTGCTTTGGTACTTTTTACTGTTTGACGGGCCGCATTCAAATCGGCTTGTGCAGTGAGGTACTGACTTTCGGCCGTTTCAAATTCTGATTTAGAAATAACTTTATCGTTCATCAATTTTTTCTGGCGATCATAATTTTGCTTTGCCTGGTTGAGCCTTGCTTCAAAAGATGCAATCGATGCTTCTGTATTTCCTACCTGTGCCTGCTGCTGGTTTACAACAGAAGAGGCACGGTCTCTTGCAGAAGTGAGTACATCTGCAAATACCCTTGCAAGTATCTGTCCTTTACGAACACTGTCGCCTTCTTCCACATACATTTCAACCACTTCACCGCTCACATCACTGCTCACTTTGCGCTCATCTTCGGGGTACACTTTACCACTGGCACTTACGGTTTCAATGATTGTACGCTTACTGATTTTTTCAGTTGCAACCTTCACGGCTTCGTCTTTACCAACCGCCCCGGTTTTTTTCAGTATAACCAGTGCAACGATTACTACAACAAGGATTCCGATGATCCACCAAATTTTCTTACTCATATAATGATGTTATGCCTGTTAA
>JANOIQ010000239.1:0-3108 GCA_031407835.1 Chitinophagaceae bacterium | reverse complement strand
TGTTTGCTTGCTGATGGGACAGAGGAAGTGCTGAGTTGAATCAGGCTGAAGAATGGGATTAAGACTATCCACTTTTACAAAGTTGAGCATGGCCCAACTGTTGGCAGCTGATGTGCTTGATTCCTGCTTTACAGTTTGTTCTCTGCAGCTGATGAAAAAAATGAGGGAAAGAAGAAGATGGCAGCGTTTCATAATACTCTTACTATTGTTGAAGTAAGGTAATGAAATCGGTTGGTTTGTTAAAGAAAGGATACTGTAGTTTACTTTGGTAAAGTTCAATAAGGACAACAAGTATCAATTCTTATGCGTCAGCTTTGCATAGTTTGCAATTGTAACCGTCCCTCAATGTTCATTCACAAACCGATACCCAACTCCTCTTGCTGAATGAAAATAAACAGGGTTGCGGCTGTCTTCTTCAAAATACTTACGAAAGTTGAGTATGAAATTATCAATGGTTCTTGTAGTAGGATAAACATTGTAACCCCAAACCTGCTGTAAAATTTTTTCACGGGTTACCACTTCGTTCTGGTTTTCAATGAGCAGTTGCAGCAGCATGTTTTCTTTTTTGCTCAGTTGTATTCTTTCGCCTTTGAAGTTGGTGGCTTCCTGTGCTTTAAAGTCAATACTGTTTTTGCCAAATTTGTAGGTATCGCCAATGCTGTCTTTATCGTGGATCTTTTTATTCTTTTGAATCAGTTTTTCCACACGCAGCAATAATTCTTCGAGGTTAAAAGGTTTGGTTAGATAATCATCTGCCCCTTTTTTTAAACCTAATACTCTGTCGTAGGAAGTATTCTTTGCACTTAATATCAAAATGGGGACTTCGTTCTTACGGATGCGGATGCTTTCTGTGGCACTGATACCATCCATTTCGGGCATCATTACATCCATAATGATGAGGTCGAAGTATTCATTTTCTACTGCTTTCAGTGCAGCAACTCCATCGTTGGCCGTTGTTACTTCGTATCCTTCCAGTTCAAGATTTAATTTCAATGCATCCTGTAAATGCTCTTCATCTTCTACCAGTAATATGGATGCCTTGTTCGAACCGTTCATGTTTGCTTATTTAAAACTGTTGGCAAGGTATGGCATACTTTCAACCTATTTCATACCTGCTTAAAACTGAATCACAAAAATACTCCCACTTGGTGTATTATTCATCACAAAGATATCGCCATTATGCTGCTCAATGATTTTTTTGGTTAAATACAGGCCCAACCCTGTTCCTTTTGCTTTTCTCGTATTCTCACTTCCGCTGCGGTAAAATTTTTGGAAAATTTTTCTTTTCTCTTCATCCGCAATACCGGGGCCTTCGTCACTTACTTTAATCTGGATATAATATTCGTCTTCCATCAGGTCAACATAAACAGGGCTTTCCTTTGGCGCATATTTCAAAGCATTATCAATCAGGTTGCTCAGTGCAATCTGCATCAGCAATTCATCACCGTCTATATAAAGATCCTTGTCTGCCGATGCTTCTATTCTTCTCTGAGGATAACGGTTTTTGTAATCATTCACAACTGTTTCAATAAGATCAGCCAGGTTTAACTGTTCATTCTCCCGCTGAAAAGTTTTCTCTTCCATTTGAGAAGCCAGCAAAATATTATTGGTAAGAATATTCAGGCGGTTGGTTTCAGATAATGCGCTGAGCAGTAATTTCTGTTGCTGCACATCATCCAGTTTTCGCCTCAGTAATGTTTCCAGGCTTAGCCTTGTGGTGGCGATGGGTGTTTTTAATTCATGCGTAATAGCCATCATGAAGTTTTGCTGCAGGGATGATACCTCAATCTGTTTGCGGATGGAGCGGTATACAAAACCGGCTCCTGTTACAATTAATGCAAGAAACGTTAGTCCTTCGCCTATAAATTTTGTCGATTGTCTTTTTTGATTTAACTGTATTTCTTCCAGCTTAACAACATACTGCGTGTCATCTTTTTTCAGCTCCTTTAATTTCAGACTGGTCATTTCCCGGCTTTGGCGTTCTAATGAAATAAACCACCATACAAGTGCAGCCAGTATATAAATAAACAGGATCCAGAACCAGAATGAAAAATTCCCAAAGCGAAAAACTTTATTGCTGTAAGCCATTATTTTGCTTTTTCAATGCGTATGCCTGCATTCATAATATGCTGCAGCGGATTATCACGCATAGTTTGCTGTAAACGGATGGTATAGCTGCCCTGTTTTGTAAAACGGATATTACTGAACAATGGATAACGCACTTCCCAGATATCACTCATGCCCGTTCCGATCCATTCGCCGTTCTGGTTCTGAAGGATCAGCTCAAAACGTTCTTTCTGAAAACTGCTGTCACCCGGTTGACGGGTTGAAATAAAGAGCCAGATATTTTTGTAAGCATAGGCATCTGTGTGGCGGAGAGTTACAAAAACATTATAGGGCGAAATGGTATCTGTAATGGTGAAGTTGATTTCCGGTTGATTGCTGTAACTCCATTCGTGTGCCGGGATCTGAACGTTTTTTTCAAACTCATCCATGCTGGTACAGGAAGTAAAGCCAACAGATAATAAACAAAACATAATTGCAAAGAGACAGACTGACTGATGTTTCAAGCGGAATATTTTTACAAATGTAATGCGGGAGAAATAGAAAAACCAAAACCCCTGAACAATCTTCGGGCAGAAATACGGACAGTGCCCTTCAACCTTAGCAGCAGCATTTACAAAACATTCAATACCTGTTCTTTTGCTTTCTCCAGTTCGTCTTTCATTAAAACTACTAATTTCTGAATGGCTGTATCATATGCCTTAGCTCCGGTTGTATTAATCTCACGGCCAATCTCCTGCAATACAAAACCAAGTTTCTTTCCTTTTGATTCACCCTCTTCTTTTAGGATATTGATGAAGTATTCGCAATGATTGCGAAGGCGAACCTGTTCTTCACTGATGTCGATCTTTTCGATGTAATAAATCATCTCTTGCTCCAGCCTGTTGGCATCATAGTTTTCTTTTCCGAGCTGTTCTTCCATTTTGCGACGGAGTTCTTCCTTCATTTTTACCTGGCGGGCAGGTTCCAGTGCGCTGATTTTTTCCTGGTGGCTGACGATATTATTGATGCGTTCAATCAAATCTTTTTCCAAAGCAGCACCTT
>JANOIQ010000220.1:0-13706 GCA_031407835.1 Chitinophagaceae bacterium | reverse complement strand
AAGCCGATCGTATCATGCACAACCAGGTAAAGAAAGGCGAAGCAGCTCCATGGCTGAAATTTTTTATCCAGGCGGGATTGCTGGATGAAAAGAAAGACAGAAACAATAATGGGATTATTGATTCAATTGATGATGCACTGGATTTGATTGCCGAATTAAAAAAGAAAGGCTACGATGATCATGCCATCAAATATCTTGAGCTGGAAGACGGTACACATGATGTGCCTACATGGGCAAAGGCATTTCCTGCTTTTTTGAAATGGGGGTGGGGAAGAAAAAAATCGTAAAAAAAACCGGTTCTTTTGAACCGGTTTTTTTATGAGGTCTTATATTCATAATTAAAAGATATAACGAAGACCAAGTTGTGCACCCCAAACACTAGTAACACTTCTGTTCAGTTGGAATGGAGTTGTTGGAAGGCGACCGCTAACTACTTGCATAGTATATCTTGGTGCACCTGAAACTGGATCAACACTGTTAAATACCAAAGGTGTAACGTTTGCAGTATTACCGGAATAGTTGAAGTAGCGTATGCCCCAGTTTTTGTTTAGCATATTAGTAAAGTTCAACACATCTGCCTGTAAGCGGAACGTATGCTTGCGATTACCAATATTAAAACTGAAATCCTGTTGTACTTGAAGGTTAACATTGTGTAACCACGGATACAATCCTTCGTTCCGGCTTGCATACGCACCTCTTCTCTTTTTTAATGAACTGTTTTCAATAAACTGGTTGAATGCATCCCATTGCTGTTGAGCCGTAAAAGGAGTTGCACCTGTTATTGGAACGAAAATAATTTCACTTTGGTTACGTGGTACATACATTAAATCTGCTGCATTACCGTCGCCATTCATATCGTTTTGGTAAACGTAGCTGAAATTGTTTTGTGGAGAACCTTCATAAAACAAAGTAATTGTCGTTGATAATGCTTTCAAATATTTGAAAGTATAACCTGTAGATGCAATAAATCGATGCGGAATTGCAGACGATGCCCAGCCCAACTGCTGATCATTTTGTGTTACGTTGGTTGCATTACTATTCCAAACTGATGCTGCTGTTGAACCAGGGTTGCTAGTTACATCGAACATGGCAGTGTAAGCATAAGCCACCGTAGCAAAAAAGCCCTTACTAAAACTCTTTGTCAATAATGCTGATAATTGAACACCACCTCCTTTATTTGTATTTTCCAGCACAATGGCTGTTGGCAATGCTGTATAAATACGTCGTAATGCGAGGGCAGGAGCTCCATTACCTGTTACTGAGTAACGAGCACGTGAATCAACACCTGCAAATCTTGTGTCGGGAGCTTTTTGATTTGCATTACGCATGATGATTGCATTTACATCCTTATTAAAGATACCCTCAAAGGTAATAGACCATCCCTTTCCCAAACGCTTGTCTACTGCAAGGTTGATACGTGCAACTTGGGGGAATTTAAAGTTAGGATCAATCAGTACCGGAGATGCTCCTGATGGTAACGGACCACCAGCAGTTGAAGGAAATTGACTTCTGTAAGCAGTAGGGTTAGGGTTAAATGTAATACCAGTTAATTGTGCCGGTGTAGTAAGGGCTACGTTCCCTTGGTACATTTGGCTGTTTGATGGCATATTGGTAAGAAATACAAACGGGAAACGACCGGTAAATAAACCAATACCACCACGAACGATCAAACTCTTATCTCCAACAGCATCCCAACGGAAACCTACACGTGGGCTAAATACTGGTGAAGCTTTTGGCCATTTACCAGTGCTGTAATTTGTTGGACTTCCATCAGCACCAGGAAAAGTAAATGCTTTAATTGTTGGATTTTCTAACGGACTCTCCAGATAAATTGGAGCATCTACACGTAAACCTACTGTTAATTTGAAGCGTTCAGTGAAATTAATATCATCTTGAATGTAAGCTGCTAATTGACCAATTTTCAGGTTGGCAGAATAAACCCCACCGTTGGCGTCAGTTTTATCTGGCACAAGTGAATAAGTGTATGTATATGCAACTGGATTAGCATTATTATAAAAATCTGTTAGGTTCCGAAATGCATAATAGCTTTGAGAACCAGGCATAAACATATTGCCAACAAACTGTTGCTCATAATTAATGCCAGCGGTAAGAGTATGACGACCAATAAAATATTTAAAGTTGTTTGTTATATTAAAAATGCGATTAGTTACATCATTGTTATTCGAAAATGGCTCAAGTCCAAAACTGATATAGTTATTACCAGCACCATCAAAAATATCAACAAATGGAAATAAAGTACTGGGGGTTGTTCTGGTTGTTTTATTCAGAGTAAATGTTGCTAATAACTGGTTGGCCCATTTGCCGCCTTTTGAACTGTTGATTTCAACAGCGCCGGTGCGGACAATATTACGGAAGGCATAAATTGAATTTTGATACGACATTGCAAACTGCCCGAAACGGCTTTGTGGTAAATTTGTTCTTGTGCCAGAACCACCTGGAACCGTATAGTTTGGATTGTTTGGCATTGAAGTGGCATTAGTAATAATATCTTGATCACCTACCATTTCATTGTAACGAGCAGTTAATTTATGCACTTTGTTGATATTCCAATCAATACGCCCAAATATTTTATAATTGGTAGTTGAGAAATTCGGGAAGTTGTCATAAGCTCCTGTTGCATAGCCATATCTTTTGCTAAGTGTATCTGAAAGTGCTTTTAAATCGGTTGCAGTTACCCGTGAAATATTATTTGCTCCTGAGCCACCTGTTGGAGTCCATGTAATTCCGGGGCGAGTTTCAATTTCATATTCACCCCCGGCAAAGAAGAATAATTTGTTCTTAATGATAGGGCCTCCAACAGTTAAGCCATATATATTATTGGTACGTTTAGTTTGATCGGGGAGTTTAGTAGAAGCTACTTTTGTACCGTTAAATTTTTCGTTTCGGTACAATGCGTAAGCACTACCCTTGTATGTATTTGTACCACCTTTTGTTACAACGTTAATACCAGCTCCTGTAAAGTTTCCTTGCCAAACATCAAACGGAGAGACGTTTACAGAAATTTCGTCAATCACATCTAATGAAATAGGCTGATTACCACCACCTGGAAGCGGATCATTACTTAAGCCAAAATTATTATTAAGATTCGCACCATCAATCTGAATATTATTATAACGGGCATCACGACCTGCAAAACTGTTGCCGTTTGCCTGAGGAGTTAAACGTGTAAAATCTGCAACAGAACGGTTAATAGAGGGGATTGTGGTAATAAGCCTGTTATTGATGCTTGTAGAAGTTCCAGTTTTTTCAATCGCAGCACGTCTGCCACCGGTAACTACAACTTCAGATATCTGCTTGATATCTTCGCTTAAATCAACACGAATGTCATACGGCTCACCAAGCGCAAGGCTAAAGCCCTCCACTTCATAGGGTTTTTGACCAACGAATTCCACTTTTAATTTATAAGGGCCGCCAATTCTGGCATTGGGAACATTGAATATCCCTCCTTTTTTTGAAATAGTCGAATAAGTAGTTCCCGTAGGTAGATGGGTTGCAGTAATTGTAGCACCTTCTAATTCGTTGCCACTTTTGTTTTTTACTGAACCTGAAATACTACTGGTAGTTACCTGTGCGCCAACAGCCAACGAAAAAAACGTCGTCATAATCACAAAGAGCAGTTTTCTAATTTTTAGCATACTTTTTAGTTTTACGGTGCAAATAAACGACAAACTTGTGTTCAATGAACAAAGAAATATTAACAATTCATAAACCCAGACAGATTCTTTTCACTCTCTGCTGCAATGCTGTAAAAGATATTTTGGGGGATGGCTGTTTTTGCTGAAAAAGGCTCGAATTCAATTAACTTTGCCTATTAAAAAAAGTGAATGCTTAATACAATCGAAAGTGCAATAGATGACATCAGGGAGGGGAAAATGTTAATTGTGGTTGATGATGAAGACCGTGAAAACGAGGGAGATTTTATCATTGCTGCCCGTCATGTTACACCTGAAGCGATCAATTTCATGAGTAAAAACGGGCGGGGATTGATCTGTGCTGCTCTTAATGATGACCGATGCAGGGAACTGAACCTCGAGCCAATGGTTTCATCCAATACTTCTTTGCATGAAACAGCTTTTACTATTTCTGTTGATTTAATCGGCCAGGGAACTTCTACCGGTATTTCGGCACAGGACAGGGCAAAAACAATTCAGGCTCTGATCAATCCAGAAACAAAACCTGAAGATCTGGCAAGACCCGGACATATTTTCCCATTAAGGGCAAAAAAAGGCGGAGTTTTAAGAAGAACAGGTCATACTGAAGCAACGATTGACCTTGCAAGACTGGCGGGTTTAGAACCAGCTGGAGTACTTGTTGAAATAATGAACGAAGATGGCACGATGGCCCGTCTTCCTCAATTGGAAATAATTGCAGAAAAATTTGGCGTAAAGATCATTTCAATCAAAGACCTGATTGAATACCGTCTCAAAATCGATTCTCTTATCGAAGAAATTGTAAGGGTGGATATGCCCACTGCTTACGGTTATTTTAAATTGATTGCTTTTAAGGAAAAAGAAACAGGTCAGGAGCACCTTGCATTAATCAAAGGCGAATGGGAAAAAGATGAACCAGTTCTCGTTCGTGTGCATTCCTCTTGCTTTACAGGCGATATTCTTGGTTCATTCAGATGTGATTGCGGCGATCAGTTACATGGAGCCATGCAAATGGTGGAAAGAGAAGGAAAGGGAGTTGTGTTGTACATGAATCAGGAGGGCAGGGGTATCGGTTTGTTCAACAAATTAAAAGCTTACAAACTGCAGGAGCAGGGAATGGATACGGTTGAAGCCAATCTTCATCTTGGTTTGCCAATGGATGCCAGGGATTATGGAGTTGGTGCGCAGATCTTGCGTACACTGAATGTTACAAAACTGAAACTCATAAGTAATAATCCAAAGAAAAGGGCAGGGTTGCTGGGTTATGGTTTGGCGATTGTTGAAACTGTTCCTATTCAAATTGCACCTAATAAATTCAATCAGAAATATCTTGAAACAAAAAGAGATAAAATGGGTCATAATATTTTGAAATGACCTTAGTCGAAATCTTTTACATATGAAAAACTGATACCGGTTCTGTTAGCACTTCGCCATTGTACATCATATACACTCCGGTGAAAACCGATTAAACGAAGTTTACCATCAGGAGTAATTAACCACTCAATGGTAATGTCTGGAGTAAGCTGGTTATTGCTTTGAAGGGTTGTTGCCTGACCCGAATTCACCAATACAGAACCTCCGGCTTTTAACAGTAAACGCCCATTTAATAATCGGCGGGTAACACCAAAACTACCGGTTCCATAAAACCCACTGGTTTGTGCCTGTGTTCCTGAAATAAGACCGGGTGTAAATGTTACATATGGATCTAATTCCAGTTTATTAATGCCGGGAATATTTTTCAATGCAATACCTAAACCGGATGATACCTGCTGCGCAATAAATTCAGAAATAGTTCCCGCTGCAGAAGTAATAACGCTGTTGCCGAGGTTACTGCCAACAGTAGATGTATTGGGGTTATTTGAAAGAAACTGGTTGAACAATAGTAAAGAAAATACCTGGTTGTTCAGTTCATTGGGATTATTATATAAGCGTTGAAAACCACTGATGGTAATCGGATTGTTTCTGCAGGGATGATCCTGTGGTAACTCAAAACGAAAACTGATGACAGGGTTTTTTAACGTATTGGACAGGTTACTGATAACAATAATATTGCTCCGTTCGTTTGAACATCCAATTGCAAGATCTGCTGGTAAAGCAATATTATCTGAAATGTATTTTGCGTCAATATTTATTTTGGCATCAAATGGATCGCCATTCCATTCAACACTTCCCCGGTCAATTTCAAAAGGTTTTTTAATCAGTCTCTGCCAGTTGAACGTGTACTTTCCTTTGGTGATATCGAATCTCCCGTTCATGGTCGTTCTTTCATACGTACCCACACGAATATTCAGGAAACCATTTCCCTGTCCCTGTATAACGTCGTTGGTAACTTCATCCAATATGAGATCAATTTTAGCAAGTGGGTTGGCAATGATATCAAGATCAACCAGGAGGCTCGACGATTCTTTTACTTTTGACTCTACCTGCATTTCAGTACCATACTTACGGAACACAATAAAATCTGCGGTACCGGTTACCCTTGAATCAGATGTAGGAAGAAATACTCTTGAACTGTCTGTTGGTTCTCCACGTAATTTCAATACAATGTTGTCGGATGGGCCTGAAATACTTCCGCTTGCATTGGCAACTACATAACCATAAAATAAACTGTTATCCTTTTTGGTTGTATTCAATACCAGAAAACCTTTCCTGGTATCATTTGCACTAAAGTCCATATCAAACGACATGTCTTTAAAAAACTGGTGATAAAGTTTTCCGGAAAAAGTTGCAGTTCTTTTAAGCGTATCTGTAAGTGTAATAGTTCCAAAATCAATCATCCCTTCACGGAAATTAATTTCCGTTCCTTCTTTCATGGAATAACGGCATTTGGTATAGTCGAGAACAAAGGAAGCATTACTCAATTTCACATTGCCAATCAGGTCAGGTTTTTTTGCATTTCCTTTAATCCTGATTTCCCCACTTCCTGATCCTTTCATATTTGAGGTAATGACTGAAAGATATTTTTCCAGTAAATTTAACTGTACAGATTTTATTTCAGCCACCTGATCAATCACAGGGTTCTTTGGATCTTTAATATTGATTTTTCCGGTACTCAGAAAATCATTCAATGGGTTATCAGAAAATATCTCTGTATTAATGTCACCTGTTTCACTGTTATAATTTCCTTTGAGTTTTACAAGGCCGATGGAGTCATCATTAAACCTGAATTCTTCTGCAGTAAGATCAGCATCAACCTGCATTTTTCCTGTGGGGTTCATGATATCCACTCTTCCTGTAATCACTCCTTCAAGCCGTGGGTCTTTTAAAAAGTAAGGAATAATCTCATCTATACGCACATGTTTGAGTTCTACAATAAAATCATCTTTATTGCCGGTTGCAGAAGGTTGAGTGTAGGCAAGAATTTCTTCTGTTCCGGATGTTATTTTCATTCCATCAGAATGAATTGAATTTTTCCCTATGAAGAGATCGCTCTTGTCTTCAATGGTCCATATTTTATCATTCAGCACTAAAGTAGAAGGTTGAAAAACAATTCCAACTCCTTCTCTTGTTGTATTGATGTGTGCGTTCAGATTTGCATTTTTGAGTGTTTGTGAAGCGCTTGTGTTTATATTAACAAAACCTGTATCATTTGCTGCAGTTACACGGAATGTTGTTTTTGGCAAACTGATGCTGTCATTCAATTGTATTTCATCAAGTGTACCCTGGAGATTTAATTGTTTATAATCACCAATACCGGTAAGCTGTACATTATTAAAAGTAATAGTTGTGAATTTATCGTTATATACAAATAAGGGAACATTTGTTTGCAGGTTGAATTTATTTTCAATAGTACTGATGCGGCCATTAATTGTGCTGTAATCGAAGCCTTCAACAGGAATTTTCAACAGGTCAATAAATGGCGCAATCTTTTTTGTTACAATATCAAATGTAAAATCCTGGTTTTGTATGGTCCTTTTTGGGACAGGAATATATGCCGGGAAATAATTGTGCAGGAATGATAAAGCTGTTGAAGGAAGATCCATTAGTTTAAAATTCCCACGCAGTGCAGCATCTATTTCATTGCTTTGAACAATCAATTCCTTTTTCCCCTCAACAATAACCGAAGAAAGTTTCAGAAAATCAAAAGATAAAGGTTCGCCATCGATTGTCAGTAATGCATTTTCAAGATTGGCAGTTCCTAAAAAATCGTCAATCGTTTTTCCTTTGAAATTAAGATCAACATACGTTTTTAACATAAGGTTAGTGTCGGTAAGACCAAGCGGCTTGAAATTGATTTCATAAATATCACCGGTTAGTTTATACACCGGCGTGTCTTTATTTAAATTCACCAGACCTGTAAGATTTACTTTGAGGTTTGGATCGTTCACCACCAGAGAACCATCGAAATTTCTTTTTTCATAAATTCCTTTTGCATCAATATTCTGATAAGTATAACCGTTAATGCCAATTGATTTTATCTTGCCATCTACTTCAGCAAAAAGAGTTTTGGGATTAAATCCACGTCCTTTCAGTGTTCCATCCATAACGATATTACCAAAGAGGGGATCCTCAATAAAAGTTCCCAATGCAAAGCCATCTGTTTTTATTTTGCCTGAATAGATTGGGTCGCTTCTGTCTGGAAGCTTAAGATTAATATCTGTTACAAGAGTTCCTAAATTCGTTTGAATGGTTCCATATGTAACAAAGTCTTTAAAGTAGCCTGTAAATGATCCTTTAAACTTTACGTAATTTATTTTTGACAGGGCTACGTCAGTAATTTTTTTAATATCAGGGTAAATTGTTGCAGCATCTGCATAGCTTGTCTCTAAACGGTTGGCTCTTAAATCAAGGAAAGTTGTATTAATGTCGGGCAACCCGTCAATGGTAAAGTCTCCATCAAACACAGTTTGTTTTAATGCAGAAACAATCACCTTATTTCCTTTCAGATGGTTTACTGTTCCTCTTACTTTCCCTGATATCTTTATTCTGTCTTTCCAGTCTTTAAGTTGTGGTGAGAAAAAAGCAATATCATCACTATGTATTTCACTGTCTACAAAATTACCATCCATAACAACATGTGTAATGAACTGACCCATGTCATGTGTAAAATGGGTAAAACGCAATGCAAAATAATCCTTCAGCCTGCTTTTGCCTGTTCTTACATCAAGCTGTTTAAATTCCATTCCCAGCGGATGAAAGAGCATATCTGCATTCAGTTGTTTTATCTCAAAACCGCTGCGTTCTTTGGCTGATAATTTGATTTTTGCCTGCATTGTATCGCCGGTAAAACTGAAATCGGTAAAGCTGCCTTTGATATTTTTAAATTGCAGGTGAGCCGCATCAAAATAAGCATATGCTTCCCTGTCACTAACTCTTTCATTTTTGAATTCTCCATTTTCAATTGTTATTGTTTTGGCAGTGATCTTCCATCCCTCTTTGTTCCAATGTTCGGCAATATCATCCTGGTGATAATCGTTATCGGTTTTGGAAGTTTTAGGCGGCCTGTTGCCTTTGTAGCTGAAAATGAAAAAATGGGGAGATACGAGATCAAGCACATTTACATCTATTCTTTTTTTGGGGAGGTTAAATTCGTTAATATCTAATACCAGCGATCCAATTCGCCCTTCCATGGTTTCACCCCGCCATTCATCTTTTTGAATAAGATGAATCTGTTTGAGATCAATTTTATTCAGCACCAGTTCAATTCCTTTTTTTGTTGTGTCTTTTAGGCCGGAAGAAGGGGAGAAATAATCAATCAAAAACTGGTAATTCCAAACACTATCTGTGCGATGCAGGAAAATATTTGTCTGCTCAAGAGAAACATACTTCAGTTCAATTTTTTCTTTCAAAAAAAACCAATCGGTGATATTGACACCTGCACTGCCGATATAAACCATCGAATCTTTGTTATGGTCTTTCACCAACACACCTTCCAACAGCATTTTATTAAACAGGGAAAAATCAACATGTTTTATAGTTACTTCTGTATTGAGCTCTTTGGAAAGCTTATAAGAAGCTTGCCTTACCAACCAGTTTTGAACGGGGGTAAATTGAATCAGAAACCATACTGCAATTAAGAGAATGAGTAAGGCGAGAAGAGAGCGGGTTAGTATTTTAATGATTTTCCTGGTCAAAATATAAATTCTGTAAAAGTAACCAATCGAACCCTTATGGCAAATTCAATACCATTTTTTCTGAAACATAGAATTTTAAGAAAAATATTTCGTTTTTTGACGGATTGTTCAATACCGGTTAATGAAGAATTTCAGCCACATGCTTTTTGATATTGCTGCTGATCTTATCCATGGGCAGATCGTTGGCATCAGCTCCAAAAGGGTCTTCAATTTCTTCTGCAATTAATTCAAGACTGGCCAGCACATAGAAGATAAATGTTACAACAGGTATAACGTAATAGCCCATACTGAATACATAGCCAAATGGGAGGGTCATCACGTAAAAGAAAATGAATTTTTTCAGGAATACACTGTAGGAAAAGGGGATAGGTGTGTTCTTGATCCGCTCACATGCTCCGCAGATGTCTGTAAATGATTGCAGCTCGGCATTGAGAATAATCAATTCATCACCGGTGATTTTCCCCTCTTTATGAAGTTGATGAACTTTTTGGAACAAATGAGCGGCAATCTGGTTGGGAATATGCTTGTCTGAATCAATGGAAGCGATCATATGGCCAAGATCATCTTCATTAAATAATGCTGTTCTTGTACTTTCATCCTGCAAATGATTACGCAGCGCAAATGCATATAACGGGATGATTCTGCGGAAATAAGTACGGTCGTCTTTTTCTTTCAGCATCACCGATAATTTAACAGCGAGATTTCGACTGTTGTTTACCAATGCTCCCCATAATTTGCGGCCTTCCCACCAGCGGTCGTAAGCAGTATTGGTTCTGAAAACAAGCAGCATGGAAATAACAAAACCCAGCAACCCATGCATTTGGGGAATATTCTTCAGATGATTGTTATCAGATAAGTGAAGAACATTTACTTCCAAAAAAGCAATCAACCCTGAATAAGCTGCAATGGTAAGCAGCATAGGGGCCAGTTTCCGGATTGTATCGGCCTTGTGTAGCCGAAATATAAAGAAGAACCAGTCTTTAGGATTGTATTGAATCATAAACAAAGCTGCGTTGAGCTGATGAAAATTCTGAACTTATTTTGATTTACTTTTTCCAAACCAATAGCCAATACCTGCACTGATTGTATGATATTTTAATTTGGGGCCATTATCTGTATTGATCAAAGTACTGAGGCCATAAGCATAGTCAACCAGCAGGCGAAAACCACCGGCTGCTTCATACCCGAGCCCAACATGCCAGTTTGCATCAAACTGCCCGTATTCAGTAAAACCGTATTTCAGCTTGCCATCAGTTGGCGTACCAGCTGCATCCTGTTTGGTTTGATTTCCTTTTAAACCAAAGCCAAGAGAAGGGCCAAACTGCACAAACATGGTACTTTCATTTTCTTTCGGGCGCTTGAAATCAATCTGTAGCAAGGGCATTATACGAAGCTGTACTTCAGAAACTTTACTTAATACTTTTTTTGGCAAAGTATCACACTTCATTCCACGATAGTTCAAATCAATTTGGGGTGTAAAATGTAAACGGTTCTCGAACGGTACTTTCATCATAAAGCCAACATAACCACCGTGAACTCCATTGGTTTTGGCTGCTGAATAAGTGGAAAGAACATAGTTATAACCACCTTTTACTCCATAATAAATTTTCCCAAGATCCTGAGTAAACCCAGCTGACATAAAGAGGGTACCTGCAAAAAACAGGGCGAATAATTTTTTCATCAGTTTTGTTTTAGTTACTGCCGATTAACCTGGCCAGTTTCTCAAGGTCGGATTTTGTATGAAGGGCATTCAGTACAATCCTGTTTACAGGATCGCTTTCCGGATGCGGATAGCCAAATGAAGAAATGATCACTTTGTTTTGCAGCAGGTTAGGAGCGATCTCTTTTTTATCTGCCAAAAAGATGGGAGTTCCTTCATTGCTCACAAATGTATTGTTTACTGTGAGGTTTTGCAAATACTGAATATTTTGCTTTAAGGCTTTTCTTTGATGAGCAAACAGTTCTTGGCTATGTAACCATGCATGAACCAATGATGGCATCATGGGTGTACTCGTTGTATAATTTACATGCTGTCTTACTTCGTTTATCCATTTCTGTGAGCCGCAAACAGCACCACCATTTATATGATAGGCTTTGGATAAAGAAAAGTTGAGCAGTAGTTCAATATAGGGAGGTAATGTTAATCCTGAAAGAATCCCTTCTCCGTTATCACCCATCCAGCCAATACCATGCGAATCATCAATAACCAATGTAATATGGAAATGCTGCGGAGTATCATTCAAAAAAGAGAAATCGTTGATGTGGCCGGGAGTGGGGTTAATACTGTCTGCTACTAACCCGAACATGAATTCTTTTTGCTGTTCACGTTCCTGTAAAAAATCATTCCAGCTTTGTGTGTCAGGTATTTGTTTGATGGAAGTATGGGCAGAAGAAGCAGGATGTGTATGATGCAGACAATACACCTGCATTTGCTTACTCACTACTTCTGTTGCAGTTCGAGCCGATAAAAAACCGGATGAGAAACAGGCAGCTGCTTCTGCTTTAGTTAGCTGTGACAGCTTTTCTTCAAACGCAGAATATAAATCCAGTGGTGTATTGGATATTCGTGAAGATGGATACACTACACCATACTGATCAACCCCTTCTTTTACTAATGAAGTAAACTCTTTATTTAATCCCAAACCAAGATAGGAGTAACCCGAAAAAAACAAATACTCTTCGTTATTGATGATTGTGGTGCGGCCGGGTAATTGCGAAAGTGTAATCATGAAAAATGTAAAAGCAATTATTTATGTTTCATCTGTGAATTAAACTCATCTGATTTTCCTTTTGCTATTGATAATGTTTTCCACTGATCTGCTTTGATCATGCGGCCAATATAAACGATCTGTCCCACATGATAGGGATAATGTGCCAGCTGCCTGTTTAATGCATCCACCACTGATAATGATTCACTGCGAATAGTAATTGTTTTTTGCAGATCATCTTCCTGCAAATTCTTTACTGCCGATAAAAAACAATCCCATCCTTCATTCCATTTTTCCAGCAACTGCTCTTTTGATAATTGCTGTTCTTCAAATTCAGCATCTCTGTTGCGCCATTCTTTTTCTCCATCTTCTGTTAAGAAATTGATGAAGCGGCTGAGCATATTCCCGGCAAGGTGCTGAATGATGATAGCAATACTATTGCTTTCTGCATTTGGCTGAACATGAAAGTCAGCATCCGTTAACTGTTCAAATGTTTTATCACCCAGCTCTTTATAGTAGCTGCTTCTTTTGATATAGGAATCGAGAAATGTTGTTGCTAAATTCATAACTATTTTTTTATAACCGGTCAGACGAGGGCGTCAGACCTAAATTATCAAGGTGTCGGTGCATATCCTTCTGCATGGTCATCACCACGCTTATCGCTGACAGCTTCAATTCTGCCGTTAACAATTTTAATAGCTTCAAAGCGGCCAATGCTTCCCCGTTCCACAATTTCATAACCCATCTCTTTCAGTTTTGCACGTACATCCATTGGGAAATCTTTTTCAACAGCAATTACATCTGGCAACCACTGATGATGAAACTTTGGTTTCCAAACTGCATCTTCTGTACTCATGTTAAACTCTAATACATTCACCAGCATTTGATAAACCTGTGTGGGAATAGTTGTGCCACCAGGAGTGCCAATTACTAAATATGGCTTACCATCTTTCAACACAATAGTTGGAGTCATTGAACTCAGCATGCGTTTATTCGGAGCAATGGCATTGGCTTCAGTTCCCAATGCACCATACATGTTCGGTACACCAGGCTTTACACTGAAATCATCCATTTCATTATTCAATAAAAATCCTGCACCGCCAACTACCGTGCGGCATCCATAGCTTCCGTTCAATGTTGTTGTAATGGAAACTGCATTTCCCCATTTGTCATACACACTGAAATGAGTTGTTTCTTCACTCTCAGCATTAATGTTTCCGTGATTGATTGTTTTACTGCTGCCCGCTTTGTTC
>JANOIQ010000070.1:0-4119 GCA_031407835.1 Chitinophagaceae bacterium | reverse complement strand
AGCATATACGCATCGCCGGTTGTTTCCTTATTCTTACTTAAGAACTGATTAATAATCTTACTTGCTTTCTGCCAGTCAGTTGAAATGAAGTTTTTCAGATCTGCATCATAATAATCATAATCTTTCTGCATCAGTTTCTTTCCACCTTCAAGCAAACGAACTCCTTTTTCTTCGTTGCAAAGCTTTGTCCATTCATCGGGATCAACTTCAAACTCACTGGTAGTAATTAGTCTCGCCAGCTTTTTAGCCTTGGTCATTTCTTTTGGCCGAATAGTATGAATCCATTCAGGATAAAAGATCAACCCTTTTTCATTAATGAAAGGAAGATTATTCAGATAAAGAACAGAAACCCTTCCCTGGAAATCTTTCAGCTGACTCATTAGCCAGTAATATCCACTTACATCATGTTTGTTCTGTGCAGCCCAGATCCAGATTTTTTCTTCATCATTCACCTGCAACCGTTCAATTAAAAAAGCAACAAGCCTGTTATCATCCACTTCTCCTTCATTCACTTTTCCATCATAATCACCACCTGCCAGCACTTCACGCCACCAGTTCTTTCTTGCTTCAATTCCTTCTTCGGTATAAATATCTTTCAACGGGCCAACCGCATATTCATCACTCACCTGCAGTACTTCACCTTGCAGGCTTTCATCCAGTTCAGTTGCCTGTTGCAGCACCGCAATATCTGCTTCATTAAAAACAATGTGTATCATGTTATCTTGATTCTGTTATTTGCTTTGTATTAGATAGTAAACACAAGTTGTAAAAAAATTCCGTACAAACGGAATAGCTTTCATCAATCCAAACTGTTCTTTAGGTTTCCATCCAAATTTGTATTCATAAATCGGGTTCACCAGGAAATGTGTTTGATTGATCAGCTTATATCCTTTCTCTTTACAGATCCTTTCAAAACGTTCAATAGATATTCCTGTTTCCTTGATCTCCAGCATTTCTTCCCAGTTCTCTCCATTCGATTTCAACAACCATTTATAAATTGGCGTTGGCAGCAAATGATAATAAGGCAGCTTGCTTAACCATTTGCCTTTATTAATTTGCTGATGCCCTCCAAACGGCATATACCATGGAGGGAAACCAAAGAAAATGACTCCCCCGGGTGTTAAAAAACTTTTCATCCATTCAATCAGCTTTGGCTGATCATGGATATGTTCAATTACATCCTTCAATACTATCACATCAAATGCTCCACCTAACTCTGCATAAGTTGTTTGATAAATATCTTTTGAATAGAATTTCACCCGTTGAGTTTGTAATTCATTTACCATCCATTCCCTTGCATTGACCAAACGGCTTTCATCCAGTTCCACACCCACACCTGTACAACCTTTATCAATAAATGCTTTCAGTACACCACCTTCGCCACAACCAATTTCCAATACACGCATTCCGAACGTTATTGAAAATACTTTCTCAATAAAAGGCAGCACATACTTTTCTGTGTTCAGAACCTGTATCTCAAAATATCGTTTCCTGTCGGCGTGAAATTCAAACATTCCTTAATTTATTGGCCACGAATTACACGAATCAACACGAACTGATTCAATGGAATTCCTTTTATTATTTTTTTTATATTTTCTGGCAGCATATTCATTCGTGCAAATTTGTGTAATTCGTGGTTACACATTTTCTTCTACTATATCCAGTTCTACTTTCAGGTTATCAATAATAAATTCCTGTCTGTCGGGTGTGTTCTTACCCATATAATATTCCAACACCTGCTGAATATGTGTTTCAGGTAATAACATCACCGGTTCTTTACGCATCTCGGCACCAATGAATTTGCCAAACTCTTCAGGACTGATTTCACCCAAACCTTTAAATCTTGTGATCTCCGGTTTATTGCCTAATTTTTTAACCGCTTCCTGTTTGGCTGTTTCATCGTAACAATAAATTGTTTCCTTTTTATCCCGCACACGAAACAAAGGCGTTTCAAGAATGTACACATGACCATTCTTTACAAGATCAGGGAAAAACTGTAAAAAGAAAGTCATCAGTAATAAACGGATATGCATACCATCCACATCGGCATCAGTTGCAATCACAATATTGTTGTAGCGGAGATTCTCGTAATCATCTTCAATATTCAATGCATGCTGTAACAGGTTGAACTCTTCATTTTCATACACCACTTTTTTGGTGAGACCAAAACAGTTCAAAGGTTTACCACGCAAACTGAACACCGCCTGTGTTTCTACATTTCTTGATTTGGTAATACTTCCACTTGCAGAATCACCTTCGGTAATAAAAATGGTGCTCTCTTTCTGTCTTTCGAGAATCTTTGTTCTGTCTTTTCCTGTTGCTTCATCATTGTAATGAAAGCGGCAATCTCTTAATTTTTTATTGTGGAGATTAGCTTTCTTCGCTCTTTCATTGGCCAGTTTTTTAATACCTGCCAGTTCCTTGCGTTCTTTTTCATTTTGCTCAATGCGGCGCTTCAATGCATCTGCAACAGTCGGGTTGCGGTGCAAATACAAATCAAGGTCTCTTGCTAAAAAATCGCCGATAAAGTTCTTCATGCTTGGTCCACCTTCAGAAACTGTTGTTGAACCAAGTTTTGTTTTTGTCTGGCTTTCAAATACCGGCTCCTGTACACGTACACTTACGGCAGCACAAATACTACCACGTATGTCGGCTGCGTCATAATCCTTTTTATAAAAATCACGGATGGTTTTTACATATCCTTCCCGAAAAGCAGCCAAATGCGTTCCACCCTGTGTGGTGAACTGTCCGTTTACAAATGAATAATATTCTTCGCCATACTGATTTTCATGTGTAAGGGCTACTTCAATATCTTCTCCTTTTAAATGAATGATGGGATAACGGATTTCATCCATATTTGTTTTGCGTTGAAGCAAATCAAGCAAACCATTTTTAGAAACGTATTTCTTTCCGTTGAAGTTGACGATCAATCCGGCATTGAGATAGCAATAGTTCCAGAACTGATTATCCATGTACTCCTGGATATAGCGATAGTTCTTAAACACCGATTCATCGGGGATGAAGGTTACCAGTGTTCCGTTTTCTTCAGTTGACTTTTGTTCCTTATGTTCTTTAAGCAGAATGCCTTTTTGAAACTCGGCTGTTTTCTCCTTACCATCACGAAAAGCCGTTACTTTAAAATAACTGCTTAAAGCATTCACTGCTTTTGTACCAACACCATTCAGCCCCACACTTTTCTGAAACACTTTACTGTCATATTTGGCACCGGTGTTGATCTTGCTCACAACATCCACTACTTTTCCCAACGGAATACCACGGCCATAATCACGGATTGTTACAATACCATTCTCCAGGTTTACTTCCACCTGCTTGCCATAACCCATTGTATGTTCATCAATGCAGTTATCAAGCACTTCTTTCATGAGTACATAAATCCCGTCGTCGGGGCTGCTGCCATCGCCCAACTTTCCAATATACATTCCCGGACGAAGACGGATATGTTCCTGCCAATCGAGGGTTTTAATGGAATCTTCGTCGTAATCAAACAAATTCTTTTTTTCTTCCGCCATTGAACTGTTTATAGTTTTATGAAGCCTCTCAACCCTTCCTTCTCTCCGGCAGAGAGAAGGCGGTACAGCATCAGGTTATTAAACATTTTATCTTCCACACCAGCATCAGTTTTTTACTCTGCAACTATCAACAGGGTCAGTGCTTTATTTAACCGGTTGACAAGCGAGGTTTGTGCTTTGAAAGCCTCCCCTTCGGGGAGGTTTGGAGGGGCTTGGCTGGCAAATATAACAAAACCACTTTCGCCCTTCACCTTACAATTTGTTCACAGTCCTGTGAATAATTTTTGGCACATAACTGATTATTTCTCATTTTCGCTTTACTAAAATTAAAACATGGACAAAAAGATTTATACTCTCCTTACCATCTTCATTGTATACCTGGTAGTTGCCCTGTCAATGGTTTTATCTGTTGGCGCTCAGAAAGTGTTGACGGCAATCATTTTCGGAGGAGCAGGCATCGGAGTTTTCCTGATCGCTTTTCTTATCTGGATGCTCAATCGCAAACACGAAGGTTAATCTTTTATGGCAAGGGCTATTGACAGTCTTGCTTCTTTTTATCCCAAAGACAGGAAAGCCTGGCGTAGCTGGC
>JANOIQ010000065.1:0-7802 GCA_031407835.1 Chitinophagaceae bacterium | reverse complement strand
CAGCATCAACAATCTTTATATCAAGCTTATTACTGACAGAAAGTATAACGATCCGAAAGATCCTAACCGTTTATATTACCGCAGCGATCATTATAATTTTGCAGCAAAGGGAGTTCCGATTGTTTTTTTCTTTGATGGTATTCATAAAGATTATCACAAACCATCAGATACTCCTGATAAAATCAATTACGACCTGCATGAAAAAAGAACAAGGCTTGTATTCTTTCTTGCATGGGAAGCCGCCAACAGAAATGAAATGATGAAAAGAGATATACCGCTGAATATACCGGCGAGATAATGTTTTTGCCACGAAGGCATAAAGATAGAAAGAAAAAAACCCGACGAAACGTCGGGTTTTTTTGTCCCTTGTTTATGAAACATGAACCAGGACAAAGGGAAACAGTCTTCGCCAATTAACCGGCCGTGTTACCCGGTCTGGCCGCTTAGAGCGGCCTGACCTAAGTTGGGGGCTGTGAAAAAGGTTTTGCAAGGGAGGCGGGAAGGGAGAAAGAAAAAGCGTTGTGCCTTTTTGTTTAGATTGAAAATTTTGATGTTGAATAGTTAGTTTATTTAGCTTCGTATCACGGCGAGTCAGGCAGCCAACGCACAAAAACCATTGCCGAGACTCTCCTGAAAAGCAAAACACCACATTCAAGTATGAACAAAATTGAATTTATTCCACTAATTGAACCTGGGACTAAAAAAGATGAAGGAAGCAAAATCATTCCAAGTGGGACTTCGATAAATAATTCTATTGAATGGGATATTTATCAAAAGAAAGAATTAAACAAAAACTATTTGAACTTTCCCGATCCCATATCCTCTGGAATATATCAATATAGACTTTTTGACATTGACATTGAAGATTTAGAAAGAATAATACACCTTCATATTGGCGACACAGACATAAGCGAATCAATATCGCTATTCGGTGGTTATGCAATTTCTATAAATGATAATATTGAACTATTTCCTCAATGTTGCGGACTTTTGGAAGAAATTCAACTTTGGAAAAATATTCTGAATGAAAACTTTGAAGATTTTTACTTGAAAGAGTGTCATCCATCGCCACTAATCACCAAAAGAAACAATGAAATAGTTATATACTGTAAAGATGATTTTGAAACATTTTTCCCTTCGACAATAAAGGAAGAAATCAAACTAGACTATCAAGAAACAAAATTTGCATTTGAAAAACTTATAAAAGAATTGGCAGACTTTTCAGCTAAATTGAATTCTTTATCAAGCAATTATAAAACTGAAAATATTTCGAACATTATGATTTGGGGAGACAATGAAATTAAATAATACTTTGCCTAACATGAACTGTGTAAAAACCTCTTCCCCTCCTGGTCTCCATCAAAAACAAATGATCAATAAAAGATTTTTCAAGCGAGTGTTGGGTCAGGGAGTGTTTAGCCACCAGACTTAGGTAAGACTAATCACAGGTATGCCATACTTTAATAGTATGGCATACCTGTTTTGAAGCTGCTTCATATACAGGGGTTTTATCTTTACTTATGCAGGATGTTTGACGTCTTAAGGAAGTCCTGCTGAGAAAAGATATACAGGTACAAGAGTGCGACGCAACAGGGCCTGATAGCATTACTTGCTTCTGTAACAAAAAATATTCGAGCCGTTTTACAAAAACAGGCTGTATAAAACTAAAAGTCCCCCGACGAAACGTCGGGGGACTTTTTTTATGCAAAGAATAGTATCAGTAATTGTCCCGCTATAATTCGTAAGATCATTGTAAGCGGATAAACTGTAGCATAATTAATAGAAGCCACTTCGTTTTTTGCTAACTGTGATGAGAAGGCAAGTGCAGGAGGATCAGTACTTGCGCCAGAAAGTATACCACATATTTCGAAGTACGTTTTTCTGAATCCATAATGAGCTATTAAACCTACCACTAATAAAGGAACCATTGTAACGGTAAGACCCATTCCAATCCACGCCCAGGCGTTACCTCCTTCAAATGCACTATGCAGACTGCCACCGCTGCTTAACCCAACACTGGCAAGGAAAAGGGTGATTCCTAATTCCCGCAGCATTAAGTTGGCACTGTAGGTTGTAAACTGGTTGAGATAAAGTTTATTTCCATAACGGCTGAGCAGCAAAGCAATAATTAACGGTCCGCCTGCCAAACCAATTTTAACCGGCACAGGCATATTAAAGAAAAACATCGGGATGCTTCCAAGAACAACACCCAGAATAATTCCAAAAAAGATGGGAGCAAGATCGGGCACATCCAGGCGCTTCATTTCATTACCCAATGCTTTGGTAACAGATTCAATTCCTTCTTTTGTACCAACCACTTTCAGGTTATCGCCAAGCTGTAAAATAATATCTCCATGCGGCACCATTTCCAACCCGGCCCTGTTGAGTCGTGTTAATGTAAAATCGTGTTGATGAAGTGCAGAAAGATCGCCTAACCTTCTGTGTGTTACTTCAGGTTGTGTAACAGTAATAATCCTGGAGATTAATTCACTTTGAGGTGCTTCTTTCAGATCCATCAGGCTTTCTTCACCAATAATCAGTCTCAATATCTGAATCTGTTCCTTATGTGCAACAATTAACAGCACATCTCCTTCATGCAGAATTGTCTGCGGTGTTGGTGTACTGATTTCGCCTGCATGAAATATTCTTGAAACAACAACAGGTTCTTTCAGCAGTTCAAAAACTTCACGCAGATGTTTACCAAACAGCTGCTTGTTTTCTAATTTGAGGTGAATGGAAACGGGACGGTTTGATTTGATTGCATCCAGCTTTCGATGAAGTTCTCTTTCTTTATCCAGATTAACCCTGAAGATTACTTTGAGTAAAAGAATTGAGCCGATGATACCAAATACACCGAAAGGATATACTAATGCGTAAGCAAGCGTAATCATCGATGAAGTATCGGCCGGTAATTGCAAATCTTTAGCTGCAGCCTGTGCAGCACCCATTCCCGGTGTATTGGTAACAGCGCCACTCATGATACCCGTTAAAGTAGGCATAGGGGTGCCGGTAAAATAGAAAAAGAGAATAACGATCAATACACCAAGCAGCACAACAGATGCAGCAAGCCCGTTGGTGATAATTGCATTTTTTCTCAGTGATGCAAAAAAACCGGGACCAACCTGTAAGCCAATTGTATAAACAAACAGAATTAATCCAAACTCCCGGAGAAAATGCTCCGTTTCCTTATTCACACTGATGCCTGCATAAGAAATTGCCAATCCCATAAAGAGAACCCAGGTAACGCCGAGTGAAATGCCAAAAATCTTTAATCGGCCAAGCCATACCCCAACTGCTATCACCAATCCAAAAATGATCACTGTTTGAGGAATGCTTTGTTCGGTAATTAGTTTGATTAGCCAGTCAATATTCATAAATCAGATATAATGTGCAAAAGTAGAAGCAGGTGCCCACTTACTAACTAACGAAAATCATCCTTTGAACTTTCATTGAACAGGAATTGGAAATTTTTAGCCTGTGGATTATTTATCTTTCACGACCATTGTCTTCGTCCATTGGTCGTGCCACATCGTTGTTCCTGAGAAGCCGCTGAGAAATTCAAAGGGAACAAAACGAATGAGTGTTCGTATGAATGCTTTGCCATAAGAGATTGGTTCGCCTGTTTCTGTTACAACTTTTGTTTTAGTGATGAGCTTGCCTAATGTTTTTCCTTTTGACCCTTCCAGTAAAGTATAATAAGCCAGCATTATAAATATTGCCAAACCATATGTCATAAGTGCTATAATTAATCCAATGTTTTCAGATGTGCCGCTTGAAAATGTGTCCATCATAAAAAAGCCCAGGAAAGACAGAATAATCAAATACAAAATATAAAAAGCAATAGTGTCAATTATATAATTTAAAAACCGTTGCCCTGCACTTGCATATTGAAATAGTGGTTCTGTAAATTCAGTCAACAGGTTGTTTTGAGTTTCCATAAAATGTCAGTTTGTTTTATAAAGCTTCAAAGTAGTAAACAAATCCCGTATTAAATTTCTGTTCAATAAAAAACCGCTGCTGCTGCAACGGTTTTTATTTATTGATAATTTTTTTATTACCACCCAAGTATCCATGCAAAGATGAGCGGCGCAACAATGGTTGCATCACTTTCAACAATGAACTTTGGTGTATTGATGTCTAATTTACCCCAGGTTATTTTTTCATTAGGTACTGCACCACTGTATGAACCGTAAGATGTTGTTGAATCAGATATCTGGCAGAAATAACTCCAGAACGGAACATCATGCCATTCAAGATCCTGGTACATCATCGGCACCACGCAGATTGGAAAGTCACCTGCAATACCACCACCAATCTGGAAAAAGCCAACACCTTTACCGGCACTGTTTGCCCTGTACCATTCTGTGAGCCATACCATATATTCAATACCGCTTTTAACCGTACTTGCTTTCAATTCGCCTTTAATGACATAGCTGGCAAAGATGTTACCTGTTGTACTGTCTTCCCAACCCGGAACAACAATGGGAATATTTTTTTCTGCAGCTGCAACAATCCAGCTGTTCTTTGGGTCAATTTCATAATACTGTTCCAGCTCGCCGCTTAAAACTGTTTTGTATAAAAATTCATGCGGAAAATAACGTTCGCCTTTTGCTTCTGCTTCTTTCCATTGTTTCACTAAATGTTTTTGTAAACGGCGGAAGGCCTCTTCTTCCGGAATACAGGTATCTGTAACACGGTTGAAATGATTTTCAAGAAGCTCCCACTCATCCTGCGGAGTAAGATCACGGTAGTTGGGTACACGTTTGTAATGACTGTGTGCTACAAGGTTCATTACATCTTCTTCCAGGTTGGCACCTGTGCAACTGATGATCTGTACTTTATCCTGGCGAATCATTTCTGCAAGACTTAATCCCAGCTCGGCTGTACTCATAGCACCACCCAGCGTGATCATCATTTTACCTCCTTCGTTCAAATGTATTTCATATCCTTTTGCTGCGTCAACCAAAGCCGCTGCATTAAAGTGGCGGTAATGATGCTGTACAAATTGTGAAACCGGACCTTTACTCATATTCTTTCGATTTTAATATTGAGCTGCAAAAGTAAATATTTAAACCATTGTATTGAGTTGCTGTTTTTTACCAACCGTTGACCTTTGATCTCCCTGTTAAAACAAAAAAGCCCCAACAGGTTAAGTTGGGGCCGTCCAAAACAATATAGGCAGGTGTTTATCTTTTTTTCTTTTTATCGAGTTTCATTTTTTCTCCGGTACTGGAAAGACTGTACGTAATTTTTGCCTTTGCATTTTCTGTTTTTACCAGATAATAAAAAGTGGCATCCTTACTGATTTCTTCAACACTTACAATCCTTGTGTCAGCTGCAAGCTCCTGTAAAGCCTTTGCTGCCAGATAGGTCATTTGCCCTGGTTTTACGGAACGTTGAAAGCCTTTAAATTCGCCCTCCTCCGAATACCAGGCACGCATCTTTTCATTGTTCAGTTTAAATGTTACAATGTACAACCCCTCATCATTACTTGTCCATTGAGGTTCAGTTGCGCCGGCAAATGCTTTTTCAAATGCAGCTGTTGCTTTGGCATTTTCAGCTGGAGAGGGCGATGCCCATGTGCTTGCAGCGATGACAACTGCAGCGAATAATACAAACATTTTTTTCATAAAAAAATTTTAAGGTTTAATGAATCATGATTTTCATGTGTAGAAAATCAAATGATGCAGTAAAACTATTTTTTCAGGAACCATCGTGCAAGCAAATCATGACAAAAGGCTGTTAACACGCTGGTCATATTGATGAGCGGATGCAACATTTGTAACAGGCTGCTGCAAAAAAATAAAAAATCAATCTGGCAAAGGATTTCAGCCTGTCTTAAGAAAATGATAAAAGTTGATTGACTAAATGAGTGGCAAATACAGTAGTGATAAGCGGAGAAGAGTAACCCTTCAATCAGTTCTTTTACAGTTCTCCAGCCAGTCTTTTATTCCCAGTACAATCTTATCCACCATTTGTTTTCTGTATTCAGGGGTAAGTACATTCATTTCATCTTCGGGATGGCTAACGAACAATGCTTCAACCAGTACATTCGGGCATTCTGTAATTCCATTTAAGATAAAATTAAAGTTGCCAACATTTCCAAATTCTTTTAATCCCATGCTGAGCATCTGTGAAAGTATTGTTTGTGTAAGAGGACGGTAGCCGATATACTTATAATAAGTGCTTACGCCTTTAATACGGATGGGATCGGCTGCACTGTTTAAATGAATACTCAGGAGCAGATCAGGATTTTTTTCTTTATAGAAACTAAGGCGATCATGATTATCATACGTGGTATCTTTTGTTCTTGTCATGATCACTGTTGCTCCTTCTGCTTCCAATGCCTGCTGTAATTCTTTTGCAATAAGCAGGGTCATATCTTTTTCCATTACACCTGTTAATCCAAATGCTCCTTTGTTGGTACCACCATGGCCGGCATCAACACCTATCACAAGTTTGTTTAATGAAAGTTCAGGGGGCTGACGTTTTACCCTGATGATCAAATTGTTTCCGTTGTAATAAATGCTGTAACCCCAGTGTTGCGGATGATTTAATTCAATGGTTATCCGAAACACATCTTCATCAATTTGGACAGAATAGATATTCTTGATTTCTTTTACAGAACTCAACTGTGTTAACCAGTTGGTATTGGATGTTGCACCAAATACATCTACAATAATTTTTGATGGACTTACCTCCTGAACTGACTGGTAAGGCAACCGATCAAACATAATCAGTGATACATAATCAAATGTACTCTCGCCCCACACACGCATGCTTCCGGTTAGCGATGCCGGAGAAGAACTTCCGTTCTGCACTACATCAACATATTCTTCTTCAATATATGCCTGCCTGTTTTTACTGAGCCGCACACAATATTTATTCCCCACTTTACTTACTGCATACAGTTTCACCAATGAATCAAGATAGCCCATTTTTGCGCCGCCTAACCGATCTTCACCTAAGCCAAGTAACAAATAAGGAAGTTTTCCTTTTGTTTGCAGGATCAAAGGTTGGGGCATGAGTGCAAATATATTTTTAGTTGATGCTTCAATTTGCTGTTCCTCCTTTGTTTGAATAACTACTTTCAGTTTAGATTTAGTTTCTGTAAACAAAGCATCTTTTTCTTTTACAATATATTCACCTTTGTAAATGCCTCTGATACTGTTTGAATCTTTTGGGGGGATTTCTATCAGCTCAAATCCATTCTCCAGTTTCACAACAGAACCAGGCAGTGTTTTGATCGTCATCTTTAAATGATCGCCTTGCTTCAATAATAAATCGCCCTGTGGTTCAATGCGCCAATATTCAACATTGCCTGTTGTTACTTCTTTTTCTTTTGCAGGAAGCTGGTAATTATAAAATAGTTTCTGTGTTACTTTAAATCCTTTTTGATCAACTGCTACCATTTGGAAAACGGTATCGCCTGCGTTTAAATTTACTTCTGCTGCAAATGCACCGGTTCCCCAAACTTTTACTTCTGCATTGTTGATGGTTAAGCTGCATTCTTTACAGGTTGTTCCTGTAATAAACTGGCGTGATGCTGTTACACTGTTTTGGCTTTTGGAAGGAGCAACCAGTTTGAGAAATACAGACTGCGCATTTGTATAACCAATCATCAATAAACCGAAAAAAAATAAAATCAGTTTCATCAGGCATTTATTTAACTAAAAAATCCTTTGCAAATTATGCAAAGGATTTTCAAATCAGCTATTCAATCTTAAAGTGGATATTTTCCGTCGCTGCGAAGCTTTGCTGTAATTCTTCTCCTGGCTTCTTTACTGTTGAGCGGTTCTACT
>JANOIQ010000057.1:0-2837 GCA_031407835.1 Chitinophagaceae bacterium | reverse complement strand
ATCATCTGGGGATTGGGAAGTTTCCATTGTCTCAGTCAGCAGGAACCGGCAGTATAAAGTTGTCTGCTTACCTGAAAGGTGACCCGATAGCTATCGGGTGTACAACATTATTATACTTAATACCCAGATACAAACATTTTCCTGATTTTATCACCAGACATCTTTCAGGTGAAAAGTCATTAATAGAAAAACCTCCTGTGAAAACAGGAGGTTAATCGATAGCCTGCCCTAAGCAGGCTTGCCACTTATAAAAAAGGGAACTTTAAATTCAACGTTTAAGAAGCAGTTCATTCATCTCCATCCAGGCAGTAGGCAGTTTTACGTCTGCTATCCTTACCTGCATTTTGATTCCCTTTTTTTGCATAAGGAACAAGTGACAACTATAATTTCACATGCTTATCTACTATTGTAATTCAGTTGTCAGTTTATTCGCAGATGCTGCTGCTTCATTTTTCAACAAAACAGGTTTATAAATAACAGTGATGCCTGTTATATTAAAAGCTGAAAATAGCCGCTACAATGAAAGACCCAGCAGTTTTAGATGTTGGGTTTATTGTATCCTCATTTTTAAAGAATAATGGATCTTTCGAAGCATCCAATCTAAACTCAGGAACAATCATGATTCCCTTTACAGGCTTAATGTTAAGCGAAAGTGTAGCATCAAACAGTGATGTTCCGAAACCGGCCAATCCATCATTATCAGAGAAATATTCGCCTCTTACTGTAAAGCCAAATTTTTCAACTGGGCTTACATTGATGTATAAAGCTGAACCGTACCAGGATACATTAGAACCTGAAGGAGGGTTCAAAGACTTTACTGTTCCATCATAGCCGAGACTGAATTTGTCACTCGCTGTAAAGATGGCAGTTAATCCAACCTGGTTAATAGAATTATCACCCATATCTTTTCCGCCAACATAGTTTAAGTAAGCGCCGAATTTATCACCCACTTTACTTAACTGGGCAATTACACTCTTTTTTGCAAATGGAGCAGAGATATAATCAGTAGGATTTGAAATTCCAATCATACCGGCAAAACCACCACCAAAAGTGAAATCAGCCTTCAAACCAGTGTGAGAGAAAGGTCCGTAAGAGAACATATAACTCATACTGTAGTTTTTGTTCAGTTGCGGATCGAGTAATTCGTAACCAACATGTGTAGCCCATTTACCTGCTGTAAATTTCACTTTATCAGAAGGTGCATAAGTTACATAAGCCTGTTTAACAGCTGCTGTAATTCCGGTTTCATTGTAAGAGAATTCAGCAGCCCTTGTTCCAAAACCAAGATCAGCTACAGCTCCTACTTTTCCTTTGCTGTAATCAAATTTCAGTGAAGCCATACCCAGTTCAAATGAATTCTGTGAATTGGTAAAACTGGTTTTATTATTAATCCGTCCGGAATCTTTAGCATTCTGAAAATTGTACCTGTAGTAAACGTCAACTGAACCGGTAATATTTAATGTGCCTGCAGAGGCAGAATCCTGTGCTTTTACTGTTATGGTTGAAAAAACAGCGAGGATAGAGATAGCAGATACGAGAACTTTTCTTAGCATTGTATTATAGTTTTAAGTGTTAACAAGGGTACAGCAGGTGGGTTGCGTCAACAACCCATCATTATGCTGTACCTTTTTTAATTAGGTAATAATTCAGGAAATTAATCAGGAGGAAATTACATTCCGGTAACTTCTTCTTCTTCCATTTTTCCGTTCTTGGCAACGAGTAATGTACCCTGCATGTATTTTTCATCATGCTGAGAAGCATCCAGTCCAAGCTCTTCTTCTTCTTCAGTAACACGCATTGGAAGAATGAAGTTGATGAACTTGAAAATGAGGAAAGAAGCGGTGAAGCTGAACACTACAACAATAACTAGTGCTTTCACCTGTGTAAAGAAGAAATCGAAGTTGCCATAGAATAAACCATCATTACCTGCTGTATTGATTGCTTTAGTAGCAAAAATACCGGTCATGAGCATACCTACCATACCACCAATACCATGACAGGGAAATACATCGAGTGTATCATCCAGTCTTGATTTTTGTTTGTAGTATATAGCGATATTAGAAATGATAGCAGCTACAGCGCCAATAAATATACTTTGAGGAATGGCTACAAAACCTGCGGCAGGTGTAATAGCCACCAGACCTACAACCGCACCGATACAGAAACCGAGTACAGAAGGTTTTTTGCCACGTAATACATCAAAGAACATCCAGCTTAAACCTGCAGCAGCAGCAGCAGTATTTGTTGTGGCAAAAGCAGAAACAGCCAATGCATTTGATCCAAGAGCAGAACCTGCGTTGAAACCAAACCAGCCAAACCAGAGTAAACCGGTACCAATCAAAACGTATGGCACGTTTGCAGGCGGAATTTCTCTGTGCTCCAGATGTACTTTACGACGCTTTAAAACCAAAGCGCCTGCAAGTGCTGCACAACCAGCTGAGATATGAACCACTGTGCCACCGGCAAAATCCAATGCACCCATTTTAAACAGGAAGCCATCAGGATGCCAGCTCCAATGCGCCAAAGGTGCATATACCAATAAGCTGAACAATACGGTAAATAAAATGTAAGACGTAAAACGGATCCTTTCTGCAACAGCTCCTACAACAAGTCCGGGAGTAATTACGGCAAACATCATTTGAAACAAAGCAAACAATCCAAGAGGAATTGTTGGAGCTAAACTCCAGGGTGCGCCGGAAGTAACATTCTTAAAAAACAGGAATGTAGTGGGGTTACCGATAACGCCACCGATGGATTCACCAAAGGCAAGGCTGAATCCTACTACAACCCACAGCACACCAACAACGCCTGCTGCAACAACGCTTTTAATCATGGTT